>CANQKG010000016.1 GCA_947624425.1 uncultured Clostridia bacterium
GCCAGAATGATCGAGGAATCTTTCTTCCGCACACGCTTCATGGCGTTGCGGATATATTCGATTGCCGTCATGTTGGTGAGGAAGAGATACAGCTCGTCGATGGAAGCAGCCGTGTTCCCTTTGCCGAGAAGCTGGTTGCTCATAAAGGAGAGGATATTGAACAGCATGGCGTCTTTGAGTCGTTTGTTCGTGTCCAGCAGTCCCTTCACACCGAACACAAGGAACACATCATCGGTGATATTGGTATGCCCGTTGAAATACTTGGACTCTGCGCCCACGCACATGGAGTGAATGCCGAGGCAGACCTCCTGCAAGGTTTTCTCGGTGTAAAGATGCTTTTGGCTGTTGTCATAGGTCATGAATTCTTCCTCGCACAACTTGTAGAAATCCTCCATGATTGGAAAGTCCGTAGGCTTCATAGTGCTGTAATCGGTGGCGTCGGTGATGCCGAACCGGTCATACAGTTTGGAGAGCAGGATTTCAATCGTGTCGATCTGCGTGTCGCTGAAATCCTTATAGGCACGGAAAAAGTCTTTGAGAAAAGCGATGTGCTGAGATAGCCGGGTCGCTTTCTTGAACGCCTGCGGCGCATCGTCGTCCGCATCGTCTGTATTGTCGCTCCATGCCTTCGGTTCGAGCGGATTGATGGTGTATCTGCCGGAGAGGAAGTCGATATAACAGCCGCCGAGGGCAGAACAGATCTCCTCGTACTCCGCTTCAGGGTCAAGGCAAATGACCGACTTGCCGGATTCCCGAAGGTTGGTCAGCAATAGTTTCAGCAGATAGCTTTTGCCCTGACCGCTGTTGCCGAGAATGAGGATATTGCTTGTGGTCTTGTCCTCGGCTCTGCGGTCGAAGTCCACAAGGACGTTGCTCCCAAATTTATCACGTCCGATATACAGTCCCTGCGGATCGGTCTTGCCGGAGAAGTTAAAGGGATAGAGATTGGCAACGCTGGAGGCGGGCAGGACGCGCTCATACTGCGCCCCGAACTGATTGGCGCCCACTGGCAGAACAGACAAAAATCCTTCTTTCTGCCGCAAGGTCAGCCTGTCCACGGCGATCTTGGAGCGGGTCAGCTCCATGCCGATCTCGCTTTGCAGTTCTTTCAGCGCGTCCATGCTTTTTGTTTTCAGTTCGATGAACACCGAGCAGTGGAGCAGGCTTTCCCGATTCTTGCGGAGATTGGCAAGCATGGAAACCACGTCCTGCAAATTGCCTTCGGCTTCTATCGTTTCGTTCATGTCGTTGCCGGTGCTTTTCATCTTGTTTCGGCGGGTTGCGTTTTGTATGATTTTCCTTTGCTCCATGCTGTCCACCAGCCGATGATAGACGCGAAGCGTCACCCCACTGCGGTCGGCAAGCTGGGAGAGGATCGCCTGTTCCTCGGTCACGGGCGGGTACTCCCGCACCGCCCACACACAGCGATAGCTGTCGCCGAGGACATAATGGTCGGAAAAGAATTTGACCGTGCCGGGCAGGATCATATCGAAGAAGTCCTTGGTGCGAAGCTCCTCTGCCTGCTCCGGAGTCAGCACCTTTTGTTTTCGTTTTAGCATATTTCCTCCTTCCGCCGTTTTACAAACCGAAAAAGGACAGAAAAAATCAGCCGTTTTACGGGATCGCAAAACGACTGATTCATTTGGTTCTTGATTTAGACATTCATTTTCGGAGTGTAATCTTCGGCAATATCTTCCTCGACGTCATCTTCCGTTGTATTCACCTGTGTCGGCGTTTGGTTCATGGCAAGTTGATACAGATTTTCCACTCGCCGCTCCACCGCTTCGGTAATGGCGCGGATACGGGCTTCGTCGATGAATTCTTCGGCGCCATCTACGGACAGTGTATCGGCAATCAGCTCCTTCACGTCGGAAAGCGCGGCAAAGTCGATCCAGTCGAAGTCGGATACCAGCCGAAGCTGTTCGGCATGATGGTTCTTGAAGGGCTTGCAGATTATGTCCCGTTCCGATTTCATCTGACCGGGCATTTTGTCATAGCCGAGGGAAGAACCGCTGTCGTAGATCGGTGCAAAACCCAGCCATTTCAGCGTTTCGGCGTCCCGGAGTACTCCGAAGTTGTTCATATGCCGGTCTTCATTGGCGATGAGGTAGTCCAGCACGATCATGCGGTCGAGGAATGGGACTGCGCCTTCGATACCCAGCATCTCACAGCAATGAACAAAGTGCTGATACACAGAAACATTGTTTTTTCGCTTCTGCGTTTGAAAAATGCGCCATGCGGGAACAAGCTCGGTGTCCTTGGTGACGAAATCCTCACACACGCTGTAGGGTGCGCCTTTGTTCCATGTGACCGAGTACGGCACATGGGGAATGCCGAGCCGTTCCATGATCCCGGCGGCGATCACCTCGTTAAAAGGCTGTTGGCGAAACGGATTGCTGCCGCCCTTGACAAGGCAGCGTTTTCCGTTTACGATCTTCCACCGTTTTTTCAGATTTCCGTCCGAAGTATTATCCGGGGAAGAAAAGTCCAGGTTGTTCGCTTTTTTCTCCGCCCCGAACAGGACGTCGCCGATATCGTCGGAGAAGCCGTGCTCGAAGAAATTGATCCCGTCCCATGTGAAATCGCTTCCTTCGGGACAGATCCAATATTGATCGGACAAGCTCAGTCCACAACAGCGTACCAGCAGCATTTTCGTGCTGGTGATCTCCAGCGTTTCCAATGCCTCCCGGACGCCGGAACGGCTGGCAGGGATCGAACGGTCAGTCCACCACAAATTCAACTCCGCCCGGTCCGGAACGCCCCGGCGCACGGGAACGCCCACCGGCAGATGTTCCGGCGCATAAACCGTACTGATTTTTTGGATAAAGCCCGTAGCATCGTCCAGCTCTATTTCCGCCACTTTGACATTCTTGTGCATCAACGTACAACGCAAACTGTTCACCTCATTTCGTTTTGCTTTGGGTGCAGACGGTTTTGCTTTCAGACTGCGAAGCTCCGCCTGCAAGGCTTTGCGCCGTTCGATCTGCTCCGAGAGCGGTTCGATTTCTTCTTCGTGAAGATATTTGCTTTGCTTTACGCCGCCATCCGACCATTGGTGGTAATAATAGGTCTGCCCGCTGATGGTCTTTTTGGAAATATATCCTTTCGGAAGATCGTTCACCTGTGCGGCAAGCTCCGCGATTTTTTTCAAAAGTTCCCGTTCTTCCATATACACAACCTCCCGACAAAGGATGGATCATCACATTATACCCCGATTTAACCCTTTTGTCAATAGGACTGTGCAAAGAGTGGATAAAAGCTGCAAACTGCTTGACCCCGTCCATAGGATCATTATGCCTGACAGCGCAGTGACTGCCGACAGCAGAAGCATAAAATAAAGCAGACTAATCTGCTTTTTCCGGCTCATCGTTCACTTCAAAATACTGTGCTCCGTCCGTATCGGGGAGAGATTCTCCATTCATGCTTGCTTCAAAGTAGATGGCAAGGCATCGTTTGACGTCAGGCTTTCGCATTCTTCTCACCTCAAAGCCCTGCTCCGAAATGACCTTCTCGATACGGTTGGCAGCGTCAAACACCTGTTTTTCCTTTTGCCCTTTGAGCCGGGCGATAAACAGGAACTGCCTTGCCGTCGCCATTTCGGTTTGCAGTTCGTCCAGCATATCCGTATCCTGTTTGAGCAGTCTGCGGATATGCTCGTTTTTCTCTGTGGACAGCCGCGTTTTCAGATAGGCTTTGTTTTCGTCAAAACACTCTGCGGAGTCAAGGCAGGCGATCTCAATGTCCGGCAGTGAGGACAGCACCATCATCAGGTGGCGTATTTTGATTTCGATATTCGTATAGGACAGGACGGAGATATTGGTGGGTGCGACCGTGTAAAAGAGCAGTTCGCCCTTACTGGTCAAAAGCCCATATTTGGTGAAAGTCTTGATGCCGATCATCTCCTGCACCGACCGTCCTTTTTTTCTTTTCTGCGGTGTCTTGGTCACCGTTTTCACCTCCATTCAAAGTATTGCTGCGTGCTGATGAAGTACCGCACGGCATATTTGATAAAATCCAGCACGGTGGTATCGTCCAGCCGGATCGTAAGAAAGCCGCAGCAAAGGGTGGCGGCAGCCGGCATGAACCAGCCAAGCTGCACCAGCGCCACAATGGAGAGCAGCGCGGCGATACCGAGAATGGCAAAATCGCGCAGTCCCCACAGCCACAGATTTGCCGTGGCTTTCAGATTTTGCGGATACAGATATTGCGTCATTGTATCCCTCCCATTTCCTGTGATTCGGCGTATACATTCCGCCAAGTGTCGTCCTCATCTTTGATGTGGTTCATATCGGATTCGACTTCGAGATCGCTTCTCTCAAATTCCTTGCTCTCTTTCATCTTCTACTCCCTATAAAAAAGACACCGCTTTTCAGCGATGTCTCAGTCTGTCGAACAAGCAATCAGTAACGGAAAAATTTATAATTCGTCACGGAGGCGGACATGTGCCGCCGCAGTGACACCTCTAGAGAAAACCGGTGCAGGCGGCGTCAGAATTGGCGCTAAGCCAAACCGGTTTTCGACGAAAAGGGGGAAACAGCGTGGCGATTTTATCGACACGCTCAGACACCGCTTTTCAGCGATGTCTTTTGTGCTTTGGAAGATTCGTCACAGCGTCAGCCCCATAGACGGATCTTCGTCTTCGGCAATATCCTCTGTGAAAAGGATATCCTGTACCAGCTTCTGCCCGTTGAGAATAAACTCCCTAATAAACGCCCTGTCCACCTCAAACGGCGCTGCGTTCAGGCATTCGTCCAACAGTTCCTCTGTGATCCTTGGAAGTTTCATGTTCCGAAGCATCTCACGGGCAATTTCATTCTGCTGCAAAAACCCACGGAATATCCGAATGATACCGTCCTTTTCCCGGCTTCTGTCGCTTGGGTATCCTCTGGCAATCAGGGCGATATTGTGATCGAAACTCGGTGCCATAGACAAAATCTTCCCGCTTTCAATATCCCGCAGAAAGCCGAAATTGCCGGTGTGTCGATCCATGTTATAGCAGACCGTGTCAAACCATATCATACGCAGATACTGCTCTGCAAGCGTAGGAGAAATTGCAAAAATTGCATCAAAGCAATCACTGTAATCCTCATTATCACCCATCAGCGCAGAAATCGGCTCAAAATTGACCGATGCGCCGTTCGTAAAATCCTTCGTGCGAATGTAGTCCCCGTCCATTTCGTAGTGAGCAGCCAAAAGTCCCAGCTTTTCCCCCAAAAGGCAGAGGAACAACTCGGAAAAATGCTCGTTTTCGGCTCCGCTTTTATACATCCACCATATGCCGTCAATCAGCCGCCAGCATTTCTCATAGCTTCCGGTATTGGTCAGCTCCGGCGTTCGTGACGGCTTATGGGAAAAGCCGTCCGGATCGCCTCGCAAAGCAAGCGTATCAAAATAGTTCTCCTGAAACCGAATGTCCGCATATCGGGCGGTCGATCCTTCCGGACGGAACCAATACCGATCGGTTACGGTCGCCGCATTCACCGCAAGAGCTGTATGCGCGTCATCCGTCGCGCGGAGCCGCAGCGCCCGTTTGAGCAGCCTTGAATTGATACGGTGTGCGTCAATGGCGCGGGAGGCAAGCCAACCTTCCACATCCTTGGTCTGTTTTAGGTACAGCGGGATAAGCGACTCGTCAAAATCCGTGATCTCCCCGTTTTTGACAGCAGCAATCACTTTGTCCCCGGACAGGATCTGCCCGGTGATATGCAGCATATTCCGCGCCTCCTTTCGCTTTCGATTCTGCACCTGTATGCCTTCCGGCGTATCTTGTAAGGATGCAAGCTCCTGCTGCAATCTCTTGCGCTTTTCTACCTGTGCAGATATAGGTTAATGCCCGATAGGGGAAAACCGGTTTGGAAGGGCAAAATTCCCCGATATCTGTGCCGAAAAGCCTTGCAATACGGCAGTATTCCTTCGTTTTTCGGCTTTGATCTCGAAAAATTTTGCTCCTTCTAAACTGCCCTGCACCCGAAAGCGAGGGATTTTTTTCGTCAGATCGCGCCTGAGCGGTGCAGGTTATACTGGCGTATAGCAAGCCGATCGGGTGCGAAAATGGCGGAAAAAGAACCGCTTTCGGGCGATTTGTCCCTATCGGGTATTAGCCTATGTCATACTCATCAGCTTTGATATACCGGCTTTTCAGCTTACCGTTTTCTGTCCATTGCAGATAGAACCTATCCTTCCCGCCGATCCGCTTTTTGGAGATATATCCGATGGGAAGCCGAGCGAGTTCCTCCTCGATCTCCTTCATTCGTTCCGAAACTTTCGGCATCTTTTATCCCCCATTTCTGCAATATGGCACTATATCACAGTATAACCTATTTTTGAACAAAATGCAATAGGTTACATGAGGCATCCCGGAAAGTTTGCTTTGCTCCGGCAAGAAAAAGGCACCGCTTTTCAGCGATGCCCAAGTGATTGCGCCTAAATTACATGGTCAGCATCGATCCGGATTCCTTCGGTTCCTCTGCCATAACGAGTTCCATTGCAGGACGAATGATCAAATCATACCGTGCGTTGATATACCGCTTATAAAACTCTTTTTGCAAATCGGAAATATCGGTTATCTGATCGATAAACCCTTCCATCTGTTCCATATCCATTCTCATTGCAATTCGCTTCAGAGCCTCTGACGCATCTTTGCTTTCAGCGCGGCTTAGAAAGTCGTAGTAGTTGATCTTTCGTCCGTTCAGTTTGATAGCGGAAGTCGGGAACTGAAATACCCTTGCGTGGAGTTCCGATTCATCTGAAAGTATTGTTTTCATGATCTGATCGTCCGCCTGCGGCAGTAAACAGCTTCCACAGTCAAAAACAGGTGCGATCTCTGCTGTGTCTGCGTTATCATCGTATAAAAATCCCCAATTACCGTTATGTCGGTCAAAATTGCCGAGCAAGGCATCTGCAATGAACATATTCCAAAAATGTTCCCGTAAAACTATCGGAGAAATATACTGCTGTTTCTCAATCGTATCCATTATATCGGCAAGCTCCGTTCCGCTTCCATTGCTGTCGGAATCGAGAACCGTATTCTTGATCGAGCAAAAGTCAAGCAGCCGCTTGCCGTCCGCTGTGAAATCCTTGCAGGCACAAACGAGTTTTTCTTTTCCCTTAACCGTGAAGATCCCAAGCATAGTCTCTTGTGCCTTGATCCCCAGCATATTAAAGATACTGCTGGCGATGTGTTCGCTGATACAGCTATTTGTGTAAGAGAGGTTAGTAGGTTTCCTTTCTGCAGAAGGCGGAAATTTCAACATATATGCCGTACCGTTATACTCCACAGCAATCTTACTGCCGTTTGCCCCGTTATATGCTCTGCCGGGGATTACCCTGCAATTTGTAAAATCGATCATACTCTCACCCCATACAGATATTTCTTTCGCAGATAGTCTGCGTGTTCCGGCGTAATCGCACTATCGTTGATCTCGGCTATGTTGATGCTGCCGTAAAGTTCTCCCCACAGACAATCCAGCAGTCCGCTGTGTGTCCGCAGCCCTTCCTTATAGGCGTCCAGATCGTGCTGGAGGTAGTCCGGCAATCCAAACTCATAAGCGTGTTCGCGTTCCGTTTCACGGATACCGCTCTCGGTAAGCAGCTCCATGGGGACGTCAAGCGCCTTTGCCAGTTTATATACAGTTTCGGCGGAGCACTTTTCAATTTTCGTCTTTCCGCTGCAAATATCGTTCAGTGTTGCATGCGGAATACCTGCCTGAACAGCCAGCCGATACTTTGTCATCTTCCGCCGTGCAATCAAATCTTCCAGGAGCATGGTGTTCACTTCCTTCTCTTAATATTATATCGGCATACCGAAATAATTTCAAGAGAGTATTCAAACTTTTACAGAAAGTTTGCTATAGAATTACTATCTGCAGCTTCGCCACCGAGCGGGTCAGGTTGACCGGATGTTGCGGCGGCATGAACCAGCCAAACTGCACCAGCGTCACAATGAAGAGCAGCGCGGCGATGCCGAGGATGTCAAAGCCGCGCAGTCCTCACAGCAACAGGTTCGCCGTGGCTTTCAGGTTCTGCGGATACAGATATTGCGTCATTGTATCCCTCCCATTTCCTGTGATTCGGCGCAAGAGTCATTGCAAAACTCCTGCGGCGTCTGCCCGTATCTCATGTAAATGTGCTCAGCGATCATATCCTTGATGGTCTGTGACTCGGCGGCAGTCGGAACATAATCGAAATGATCCGAACTGTCATTTCTGCTGATTTCACATTCCAGCCGAAGCGTATCGGCAAAAGGATTGTATTTGGCGTATAAATTCAGCCAAGTATCTTCCTCGTCATTGATGTGAAGCCCGAACTTTTCATCCGCATCGAACCACACTTCGAGATAGGCGGTAATTTCCTGCCCGATATCGCTGTCCACTTCCATGTCCCCGTCTACGGTCAGCATATCTTTTGTCAGTTCAAAGGCGTCCATTTTCAGAACAGGCACCGGCACATATTCGGTGTTTTCCTCCGACAATGCAAGCTGGGTGCGGATATGCTCGGCAAGCTCCGAAGAACTATATTCCAGACACGCTTCTCTCACCTGATCGGGAACGATGCCGAGATACTTTAGTCCTGCGTCATACCTTGACCGCAGCTTATCATAGGTGATGCTCTCATTGGGCGCTGCTTCAAACATATTCATGTCGCCGTACCACCGTGTATAGCGATCCTGATATTCAATCCCGCAGGCTTCCTCATAAGCGGCAATGATTTTATATCCGTCAGAGCCGTGTTTGAAGAAAAACTTTGATTTTTCTTGAAAATCCTGAAAATAATCCATGATAAAAACCTCCTGTTTATCTTGCCCGTGCGATAGAGCGGGTCAGATTGACCGCTGTAGTGGTCGCATGGACGACGCTCATCATGTTCACCCTGACCGAAGAGTCAAGCCCGAACTGCCCTGCGATTCGAGGCACTTCATTTGCCGCCAGCATAATGCCGAGTCCAAGCAGCATATGACTTTGGAAGCTCAGCAGACCAAGGAACAAAAGCGTTGTTTGCATGAATGCCGTCAGGCAGATTGCCGCGACCTGTTTCATCCATTGATTGAAGCCGTCGCTGTATCCTCTCGGCACACTGAACATATACAACGCGCCCACTGCCATCTGCGTGAGCAGGATCCCGCCGCGCTTGATATTTGCGAAAAAGATTTTAATCACACAATATGCAAAGGCGATCATCGCCAAAAGATTCAGAAGATTGACTCCCATATTACCTGCCACCGCAAAACTGCCCACCAGCACCGATGTGCTTTCACCCGCAAGGTCAATCGACTGTCCGCCCGCAAACAGACGGGATAAATCGTGGGAAAAAGTGTTTTGTAAGCTGATACAGAATTTGTATAGCTCCACCGGAACCACACCGATAAGCGAACAGGCAAAGAAGCCTTTTAGAATATTGAGCGCCGTTGTTTTGATATTTGCCCGTCCGCATTGGTATTCGATTGCCACATCGAATACGGCAACCACCGTACCGACAGCAAACAAAGACCAGCCAAACAAAGTGAAGAGCTTAACGGTTGCCTTGACCCAATCGAGATCAAAGATTTCTGCACCCATATTTCCCATACGAGTGAAAAAATCCGCTGCGGTGCCATAAATGGTTTCATAAAACCATCTGAGCATCGTATTCCAGATTGTGTTGGATATTTGTGTGCCGAGAAATTCAAAACCTTCCCGGATACCATTTCCGATGGCATCAACGATGTCACCGATCCAGTCGAACATGATAAGTCACCCCCTGATGGCACAGACAAAAGGCGGCAAACCGCCTTTTGTCTGCATGGTCTTGCTTACTGAAATTGCATGGATAGGTTGTTACTTTGATCTTGAAACATTTCGGCATACGAAAGAACTTTTTCCGCAATCTGTGCTTTTTGCGCGTCGGTGACCGGTGTGTACCATCTGGGTTCTCCGCGTTCATCCCAGATATAAGGCGAAATGAACTCGGAGCTGCATCTCAGCTTGTACTTTCCGATTATTTCGGAAAACTTCATGATCTGTGTATCCATAACGCCATTTTCTTTATCAATGACAGAAACCAAAAAGGCATCATAATAACCGCCGGCTGCGGTGTTGATAAACTGAACTTTCAGCAGTTTGCTCTCATCCAGCGCCCCAATCATTGTTTTGCCGACAAATTTCATATTGCAAAGAAGCCGATTCTCTCCAAACATAGCTCTCATTTCCTGCTCAAAAAAATCCATATCAGACGCCTCCTTTACAAAATCGACCAGATATAAAGCGGTGCGGTTAATGTGAAAATAAGACAGGCAAACAGAATTGCCGGCGCACCAAATTCAAATTGTCCATGCTTACGATAATCAAAATACGCCGTCCCGACTTTCACAAAAAACAAAATTGCCAAGACCATATCCACTACCGGAAAAACGACATTGTTGACCACCGTTTGCACCTGTGATTTTGCCGCATTCCATGTGCTTTCGATTGCCGTGGATACATTTCCTGCCGCAAATGCGGGCAATGCAGCACTTGCCAATACCAGCATCATGATTGCGGCAGACAGCAGTATTCTTTTCCAAACCTTCTTCAAATCACTTTCCTCCTAACCTTTTCACGATATCCTGTTCCCGCACCCGTCGAATGCGGATATTCAGATTTTTGCAAAACGCAAGCTCTCTTTTCATCCCCGCAGTAATCTCCTCTCCGAACAGCCATAATTCATCGCAAAACCACAGCAGGGACAGTCCTGCCGCCAGACCGATGTTTCGTTCTATCGGGTCATGATCATTGAGGCAAAGCGCATAAAAATGCGGAACGACCGGAGCCGTTCCGCATTTTAACGCATATTCGGTATATCTCTTTACACGCTGCAGATTGTATTCCACATCTCCGCCGAGAGGCGAACAGACATACACCTTCTTCTTCATTCATCATCGTCGTCCTTTTTCTTTTTCAACGAGATAATCACGAAAGATACCAGTCCGCCGAGAGCGACGGCACCCAGCCCGATCCAAAATCCCAAATTGCTGCTGTCCCCTGTTTGCGGAACGGCGGGCGGAGGCGAAACAGGCTTTAGGGTCACGGTCTGTTCCTCGTCCGCAATATTCGCATGAACGGCGATCTCCACACCGTCACGATAGAGCGTTTCAAACACAACAAGTTCGGTTTCTGTTGTGATACCGTCGGCGTTGAATGTGAATGTGACGGTTACTTCGCCGTCTGCTGTTTCGGGCGTAAAGGTGACTTCCGAGCGGATTTCTTTTCCGTTCACTGTGAACGGTTCACCGGTCGCTTTGTTCATCAGAACACCCTTTACCGTATACTCCTTTCCGGGAGTGAGATGCTGATAGGAAACGGTGTCCTCAATGGTGATCTCGCCCTTTGCCTCGACCTCTTTTTCGCCGTTGGCAGTCGCCTGTGTACCGATTTCAGGCACATGAACCTTCACGGTCTGCCCTTCATCTTCAATGTCCGCATGAATAGCCAGTTCCAGACTGTCTTTACACAAGCTTTCAAATACCACAATATCCGTGTCCTCTTTGATATACTTGGAATCGAAAGAGAAGGACACCGTTACCTCACCGGCAGGCGTTTCCGGCGCAAAGGTGATTTCCGAACGGATTTCCTCGCCGTTCAGCAGGAGCGGCTCGCCGGTGGTTTTGTCCATCAGAACGCCCTTGAGCAGATACTCCTTGCCGGGGATCAAGTTCTCATAGGAAACAACATCTTCAAGGGTGAATACCTCGGTGGCACATATTTCCTTTTCACCGTCTACCGAAGCAGTCGTGCCGATTTTAGGAACAAGCACGGTCACAGTTTGATCTTTATCTTCGATATCGGCGTGAACGGTCAATGCCAGACCGTCTTTGTATAGGCTCTCGAACACCACAAGGTCGGTATTCTGCGTGATACCTGTGCCGTCAAAGACAAAGGTGACGGTCACAAAGCCGGAGAAATCTTCGGGAATGAAAGTGACTTCGGACACAATCTGCTCGCCGTTTACAAGAAACGGTTTGCCGGTGGCTTTGTCCATGAGAATACCTTTCACGGTATATTCCTTGCCGGGGATTAGATGCTTGTACTCCACCTCATCCTCGACGGTGATCTGCTCGTTGGGGTGGGTTTGCTTTTCTTTCTCTGTCGTTGCCGTTGTACCGATTTCGGGGATTTTGTCATTGCCCACTGTGATCTCAATCACCTCCGCCTCGGTCGTCACATGAACATGATGAATATCGGTGTTCGGGAGATAGCCCTCCGCCGGGGTCAGCTCCACAATCACATAACTGCCATAGGGAATATCCTCGAATTTGAAAACGCCGTCCTCGCCGGAAGTGGCGGTCAGGATTGCATTGTCCTCGGTGTATTCGGTTGTGTCAGAGGCAAACAGTCCGAAAACTGCGCCTGCGATATTTTCTTTGGTTTCCCGGTCGGTCTTGTGACCGAGAATATTCCCTCGGAGAATTTCGTTTTCAATGGATTCACCATCGTTTACAGTGATGTGAACGGTCGCCGTGTCTTGCCCTGCATAGGCAAACTCCACGGGGTACTGCGTATCGGAGAGGATATAATGGCTATCCGTTGCGATCTCCTTCACATACAACTTTGCACCCACGGGAAGATCGGTCGCAAAGACGGCATATCCGTTTTCGTCACAGGTCACGGTTTCGATCAGTCCGTCTTTCGGAATCCTCGTACCGTCTGCTGCCACAATGTCCTCGGCGGCGAACAGACCGAATTGAACGGAAAGGATTTCGCCGTTATTTCCGATACCGAAGCGGTCGTCTTTCTCCATCACTTTGGAAAGGTCGATTTCGACTTTCTGGCGCTCGTTGTAAAATTCGGTTGCCGTTTCGGTGATCGTGGTTTCCTGTCCGGCGTAGGTCAGTTCGACCGTGTGGGTTTCATCATTCGGTACCATGCCGTAAGGAGCGGTGATTTCACGGATCTCGTACTTTCCGAGATATAATGCTTTGCTGACAGCTTTGCCGTCCTCGCCGGTCGTTACAATATCCACGGCCGTGCCTTTGGCATAGCGAAGTGTGCCGTCCGGCGTGATAATATCTTCGGCAGCGGTGATCTCATACACTGCGCCGGGAAGCCCTGTTTCCTCATAGCCGGGCTGATAGATACCGCCGTTCTCGGTGACTGAGGAGAACACCTCACCGGTCTTGGTGACAATGATATTCCCTTTCTGCGGCATATCCGCTTTGGTCACCTCCACCACGGTCACGGTGTCTTCCTCTGAGGAATTTTCTTCTGTCACATCAAAATACACCGGGTCGGTGTTTAGCACATACCCATACGGCGCCTGCACCTCTACGATAGAATAGCCCTCGCCGTAGGGCAGCTTTTCGGGAGTGAGCAGATATCCCTCGGCATTGGTGTAAAAGGTATCAATGGTCGTGAACTGCGGATAGGTGTAACTCATGGAAACAAGATTTCCGTCCGGATCATAGATCTGAAATCCTGCCCCCGCATAGGGAATGGTCTTGCCGGTTTCCGCATCGGTTTTCACGATCTTGATATAACTTTCAAAGTTGTGATTGTTGATAAGATAGCGGTAGGTCTGACCGTCCTTTGCAATATACACATCGAAGTCGGGCAGCAGGTCGCGGCCGTCCCAGCCACTTACCTGATGGACGGTATAAACGCCGTAGGGCAATCCCTTCGTTTCGGCAAAGCCGTTTTCATCACAAATAAGGCGATCCCGTTCGGTTGCCTTAGCCGCTGCATAGCTGCCGACGCTCTTGAGATACACCTCAAAAACCGCGCCGACCTCCGGCGTTTCGATTTGGGTACTGCCATCGTCTGTGTGTTTGATAATGGCGATCTTGCCCTTGATGATATCCTCCGGCGAACCGATAGCGGGAGCGGCGTTGTATTCTACCGTGTAATTCTTGGCTTCCGCTCCGATATGGTAAGTGGTTTCATCCAAAAGATACCCTTCCGACGGCGTGATTTCACGCAAACTCCAATCGTCGCCGCAAAGGTAATATTTCGTGGTAAATTTGCCGTCTGCATCGGTGGTGTAGCGGTCGATCAGCTCGCCATCTTTGT
>CANQKG010000017.1 GCA_947624425.1 uncultured Clostridia bacterium
TCTGCAAAAAACTTTTCCCTTGCAGGGTCTTTTCCTTATACCTATTGCGTGGTGAGTTGATTATTTCTTTCACGCTACCTCTCCTTTTTATTCCGCGTCTTCGGCGGACATATAGTTGATTGTATCGCAGCATAGTGTGTACTTTGACACTGCGCTGAGTTCGGCAGCCCGTGGGGGCAGAACGTCCTTGATAAGCTTCGGAAGGAATTCGGTGTACTTGACTTCCATAATCAGCTTTCCCGCCGTGAGAACATATTGGAACGGGATATCCTCCTCGGTGATCCGGTAGCCGGGATAGGCGCCGCGCACGTCGTAGTCGAAGGTGATCCGAACGTCGCCCTCGTCCATAACGAACGGTTCGCGTTCGTAATCCACAAACACCTTCGGGCGCATCACGCAGGAGGTACACTCAAAGTAAAACTGGCGGCAAAGCTCCTGTTCGTGGTGGAGCAAAAAGGCGTAGTCCCCGTTTAGGATCCGTTCGGTCTCCGCGGCGGTAAGCGGCGCGGAGAGCTTTGAGATGTAGGCGTCCTTTTTGATTTTGCATTCCAGCCGGATAAAATCGTCCTTCCGGTCGTAAAGCCGGATGCGGTACTTTTTCCGATCGTTCACGCCGTTGATCTTGTCATGATAGGCCGTGTCCCAGTAATCGTCAAAATAGAGGCTGCGGATCGAGTAAACGCCGTTGGTGGCGTGGCTGTCAACTGCGGCAACGGTTTTCAGCCGCTGCTTGATCAGCTCCGCGTCCCCGTAATTGATCAGATATTTCATTTCGTGACGGAATTTCATAGAACGCTCCTCAGATATCGAACTGCACGGTGCCGTCCGCCAGCACGTTGAAGCCCACCACGCCGTACCATGTGACGCCGTTTATATCCTCATACTGTTCCATCGCGTTCTGGGTCATGCCGCTTGCGTTTTTGGAGGTCACCCGGATGAAATACTGCCCGGGCGCAAGCCGGTCGGTAAACGCCTGCGCGATCCGCAGATCGTCCTGGGTGTTGAGCACATTGGTAAAGGTGTAGTCCTGCGACAGCTCGAATTTATAGGTGACCTCCTCATCGTCGAAGTCGTAGGAGTTATCCCAGCGGAAAACGGTGCCGTCGTCGGAGATGGTCGGCTCGTTGATATAAAACGGCATCGGGCTGTCCAGACTGATCTTATACATCTCGTAGTTATGCTCGATCTCGTTCGGAATGGTCTGAAGGATGCTTTCAAACTCGTCCATAGTCCTCGGCGCATAGTTGGCGTCCGGAGCGGAGGAGAGGAAGGGCCGCACCACCGCGGCGTAGGACGCCACCATCTGCGAGATCCGATCCGGTGTGATCTGTGCGCGGATCTCGTTTACTTTGTCGTCCAGCTTTTTCCGCAGCTCGGGCGATTTCAGCACCCTCTGGTGGAGCGTTGCGCCCCAGTAGTTGGAAACGCCCTTGGTGTAGTTGTAGCCGCTCGGCTCGTTTTTATAGTTGATCCGTTCCTCATACTCCCACGCGCCGTCGTTGTCCCAGGAAATAAAGTACCACTTGTTCCCGTTCCGGGGGCTGTAGAGATAAAAGTTCTGGCTGGTGGTATCGGTGTTCCCGGTCAGCATCTGGAAGGCGAGCCAGGTGAAATAGTTCTCCTCGTCAAAATAGGTCTGGAGGATCTCCTCAATGGGGATGGAGAAGTTGTTGAGGTCGTGGAGCATATTGATCAGCTTGGTGTGATCCTCGCTCCCCTTGACCTCCATGATCTTCTCGAACTCTTTGAGGTCATAGGACGGATCGTCGGCGGTTTTCAAAGCGTCATACTCCAAAAACTCAAAGAAGGTCGCCTTGTAAAGCTGCCCGAATTCGTCCAATCCGTGGTTGCGCAGATAGGTCTTGTTGACCTGCTCGACCTGGGTGAACAGGCCGTAGTCCTCAAACTGCGCGTCGGTGTTCCCCTCGGTCAGATCCTTGACATACAGGTGGACAAACTGCGTCCGCAGGCTGAATGCACCGGGTATGGTTTTTAACAGGTCGTAGCTCATTTTGTTCCGGAAGCGGACCGAGTCGTAAACATGCTTGTTCAGCGCAATGGTGCGCTGCTCCCGCCAGAAGCCCTCGTTTCGGTTGACCTCGATCTTATAGGATTTCTGGGGAGAACGGGTACTGGTCGCGCCTCTGATCTGCACGAGCGAGTTGGGCGCAAATTCGCCGTAGCCCAGCATACCCTGAATGGGGCCGTTTTCGTCGCCGACTTGCAGCATACCCTGTACCCGGTACCGGTCGATGCCCTGTTCCTCATAGTAGTAGATGGAATGGTCGTTCACTTCACTCCAGGTGTGGTTGGCGTTGTCCGTTTCGTTGCCCTGACTTACGGTGAGGTACATCGTCACCACCGAGTCGTCGTCATCGTCGAGATAGATCGTCTCGGAGTCGCTGACCTTTACGCTGTCAACGCTTGTGGGGTCGGGCATACTGCCGGTTTCTCCCGTATCGTCCGAGCTCCCGCAGCTGCCGAACAGAAAGGCGGCAGACAGCAGCAGGGCTAAAACCGCTCTCATTTTATACTTCATTTTCCAATCCTCCTCTATGCTTTTCGTCCGATTCGCGGCGTCGTCTTTGCACCTTGTCGGCGCGCTGTTCAAAGTGATCCGCAAGGCCGGTGAAAAATCCGGCGTGTTCGGTGGCGAACAGCGGCTGTCGGCTCAGCACATTGTATTTCAGCTTTCTCAGATAACAGCACAGAATGATGCAGGCGGCCACGCAGAAGCACATACTGCCGATCACAAATCCGATCCCGTAGAAGGAGGTGAAGAAAAGCGAGAACAAAACGGTCAGGATATTGGTGACTGCGGCAAAAATGGAGGTGCTGATCAGCGCGCCTTTCATATCCGAGAAATATTGGGAGATCAGCATGATGGAGTTGCCGATCGCATAAAAGGCGTATCCCACGCAGAGGGTGCGGAAGATCCGCAGCATTTCGTTGTTGAAGCCGAGCGGCAAAAGCGGCAGAACGATCGTCCCCACAATGATGAAGATCAAGGTGGAGAACACCTGCTTTAAGGAAAGGTAGCCGATCTCTTCACTCAGAACCCGGATCATGTTGCCCTCGGCCTCGTCGATACTCTCGATCGAGCCGCCGTCGTTAAAGAGGCTGAAATAGGTTTTGTATTCGGGATAAAACCTTGTCTCGACCGAAGTGGTAAAGTTGACGGTGGTGATCAGGATCGAGAAAAAGGCGAAGATGGCCGGCACGTCGTGGGTCGGAGCGCCGTAAAAAAGTCCCTGCACCTGTACGCTCAAGGGGCTGATCCACCACATGATCAGAAGATGTCCGAACAGACCCAGCGAGGTGAAAAAGCCGATCAGGCAGAGGGAGGGGATCCGGTCGATCCATTCCAAAAACCGGAAGGACGTGCCGAAGCCCTCGGGGAAGGTGCGGTAGAGGATGGTGAAATACCATACCATCATAATGCCGTAACCGATCGTGATGGAGGTAAGCAGCGCGGTGATGATCTCAATATGGAGCAGCCAGATGAACACGGCGCCCAAAATCAGCGAGACTGCGACCGAAACGGCAAAGGCGAGGACAATGCTTTTGAAATCCTTGAGCATCGTCAGATAGTTGATCTGCGTCCACACCACGATCAGCGTCATAAACAAAAGCCAGGACAGCACGCGGTAAAGCAGCTCGACCCCCGCGAAGTGGAGGAAAACGCCGTAAAGGCAGCCGCCGATGATCAGCATAAAAGAAAGGCTGCCGTAAAACGAGGGGATCAGCTTGTGGTAATTCTTCTCATAGATCATGTCGGCGCAAAACCGCGTGGTCAGCATCGAGAAAAGGGAGGTCACAAGAAGCGAGCCCAGCAGGGTGTGGGTGATCATGGTGACCAAAAGCTCCCGCGTTTGCCGTGCGGCTCCCGCAAATTCCGCCATGAACATGGAGGAGATCAGCAGGATAAAGCCCAGGATCATCGGACCGGCGCAGACAACGGTCGCGTAGGAGTATGCCCGAATGGTCGCAATCAGGCCTTTTCTGGAAAACAGTTTTTTCAGTTCAAAGCCGACGCCCGCCATTTTCTCAGCACCTCCTCATAGTTTTTGTTGTAGCCGTCCACCATTTTTTCATGCACATAGTAGGTTTCCACCCGCTTTTTTCCGCAGACGGCCATTTCTTTCCGCAGCTCTTCGTTGGTGGCAAGAAGCTCCATCGCGTTGGAAAGCGCCCGCGGGTGCATAGGCGGCACAATGATGCCCGCCGCGCCGATGGTATCGTTCTGCCCGCCTTCCAGCAGGTCGCGGCAGCAGCCGACGTCGGTGGTCACACAGGGTCTGCCCGCCTCCAAAGATTCCAAAACGGAAAGCGGCTGCCCCTCCGATATGCTGCTGAGTACCGTAAAATCGGTCTTTTCCAGATACTTTACCACGTCCACATTTCCCGGCATGAAGATATCCTCGATCCCGAGCTCGCGGATCAGCTCCACACATTCTTCTTTGTACTCTTCGTCGTCGGTATCGCCCAGAATATGCAGCCGCACATTCGGGATCCGCTGCTTGAGGGCGAAGAATGCCTGGATCATGGTTTTGATATCCTTGATCGGGTGGAACCGCACGACCGCCGTGATATCGATATAACCGTCCGGCTTTTTCGGCGGAATATTGGAGAACCGCTCGATCCGGATCCCGTTTTCGATCACCTTCCGCTTGGCGGGATCGCAGCCCAGATCCACCTGGATATCCGAGTACCGCTGGAACAGCGCCGTGACCGAATCCGCCCGGTCATAGGCGCAGTGGGACAGCATAAAGAACATATTGATCCACTGCTGGCGGAACTGCGGCACCACCCATTTTGCACGGAGGATCTCCTCCTCGCGTTCGCGGGTGTAGATGCCGTGCTCGGTGACGATGTAAGGCCGTTTATATTTCCACGCGCCCAGCGCGCCCAGCAGGCCGCCGTAGCCCGTGGCCGTGGCGTGGTAGACGTCCGCCTCGGGCGGTTCGGTGCTCATCATATACAAAATCGGCAGGAACATCGACCGCACGGTGTGGAAAAAGTCGGTAAAGGACACATGGGGATACTTTTCCTTGCAGATGTCCAGCAGGATGTTCAAAAAGGTCTCGCTCATCAAGAAGGACATAATGCCGACCTTCTTTTCGTTGTACATCTGAAAGAGAAGGTCCCAGTTCGGCCTTTGGGAAAGCACCAGCTTTTCCAGCTCGGCGATCTCCTCATCCGAGAAGGCGTAGTAATCGTTTTTGGAGGAGCGCAGCTTCAGCGCGCTGTCCAAAAACACCTCCCTGACCTCTTTTACATTGGGAGGAAGCTCATACTTAAACTGTCCGGCGTCCTCCTCCTTCGGGGCGATCGTCCACAGCACATACTCATGCTGCGGGTTGGAGGTAATCAGCGAGTGCATCCAGGAGGACACGCCGCCGCGGACATAGGGATAGCTTCCCTCCAGTATCATACAGATCCTCATTCCGCCGCCCCCGTTTCAATTTCAACAATATCCTGCGTCGCCCGGAGCAGATAGAAATCGCCGCTGATATGCTCGATCTGTCCGCCGCTCACCTTTTTCGGCTCGCCGGTGTTGCAGCGCACCATCAGGTAGGCCTCGTCGTAAAAGCCGATCAGCCGCAGATTGATCTTGCCGTCGGAATCCTTCCGCTCGATTGACAGGCTGTCGAACCGCGATACGGCTCTGCCCGTGTCGCTGACGGTCAGGTTCCGGATATTCGGCGCGGAGGAGTAGAGCCAATTACAGTAATTGTCCAGATTGTCATAAAGCTTTGCCCAGCCGTCGACGGTGCCTCTGTCCTCATCCAGCACGTCGTCGGGATGCATGAAGTGGGTATTGACATAGTAGAGGTTCAGCGCGTTGAGCGCGTCCCAGCGCATATATTCGTCCAGCACCGCGCCCGAGATGACGCGCGGCACCTCGATGATGCCGTCGTCGGACACCTCAAACTCCTGCGAGTATTCGATCTCGCCCGGGAGATAAAGCGACGCGATCACCTTGATCTGCGGCAGCTGATCGTGCAGCAGCTGCCGCCCTTCCGCCGACAGGATGTTGGAGGGCGGAACATAGACCGACACCTCGTTGTCGGGGAAGAGGCTGTTATTCAGATCGATGGCACGGTTGAGGGAAGTGAGGGCGTCCTCTTCGGTTTTCCAGGTCTTGTAATTCACCTTGCCCTTAAAATCAAATCCGTTGAAGCATAAGGGAAGGTGGTTGTAGCCGTGCAGCCCGATCTCGCCGCCGTTGTTGAGCAGCAGCGAGCCGAAATGGGTGAACCGCTCGGTATCTCTCTGCTGGGGGAAGGAGCCGTCCACCTCTTCGGCGTAATCGTCGATCAGCAGGCCGGTGAATTTGATCCCGTATTTGTCGCTGAGCGCCAGCACGTCCGGCCACCATACATTGGAGTAAAAGCTCTTGATATCCCGCTTGTAGTCCCGGCGGATATAGGTGCCGTCACCCATAGGCACGGGAGAGGGAAAGTCGTCCAGGCAGAAGGAGGAAGCGTTGATCACGGGGTAAACGCAGGCGTCCTCCAGCAGGCTGTAAACGGCGCAGGTGATCCCCCGCGTGGCCTTTTCGCACATACCGGTGTTCATGATCGCGAACCGGCCTTTTCCGCAGTCCGCCTTCCAGATCAGCGGGATCTTGCTTTTGTCGTCCGATGTGGCATAGACCACGGCTTTTTCGTTCAGCAGACAGTTGATGGCGGTCGTCATCGGCTCGCCCCAGTGGAAGTTAAAGCCGTTTCCGCCGATCATAAAGTCGTTTGTAATGGTCAGTCCGGCAAAGTCCGCATAACTGTTGCCGCCTTCGCGGACCCCCATATAATTGGAAAGGAAATAGAAGGTCGGAGTTCCGGCAGGCGCGCAGAACAGCATACATCTGCCGCCGTCCTGCACCCATTCCAGCAGGTCGGTCGATTTCTGCCGCAGCGCATCCAGATCGGGAAAGCCGATGACCGAGGTTTTATATCCGTAAAAATCCGGAATTTCCTCCGTTGCCAAATCGACGATATCACAGCTGACGCGCATGATATGCATCACGTCGGTGAGGTGTTCCTTGTTGACCTCAAAATTCTCCTGAGAGCTGTCCAACAGGAGAAGGCAGGTTGCCTCCACCTCGCTTTTCCGCTTTTTTTCGGAGACAACGCTTTGCGGGAGATCGTTCAGCAGATTTTGGGTGATGGAATAATGGGAGCCGACGTTGTCCACAATCAGCAGAGCCGCCACAATCATCAGCACCACGATCGCCGTCAGGGTAACCGAAAAGCGCTTGAGTATTCCTTTCATTTAACTTGCCTCCGTTTGCGCGTCACCGTCCCAGAATGCAAGCACGCTTCTTCCGTGGTTCGACAGGTACACATTGTTCGCTTTGATCCGGGAGATGACCTCTTTGATGCCTTCGCCGTTGTTCATCCGGTCGTAGATGTTGAGCATGGCCAGCCAGGTTTCTTCGCGGCTCGGCCATTTGGAGACGGCCGATTTGGCGAGGGCTTCCGCCTCGGTCATATTGTTCAGCGCAAGGTAGTTGTCCGCCGCGGTGAGAACGGCGTCCATGTTTTCGGGTTCGTCCTGCATTTTTTCGGCCAGCACTTCCGATAATCTGTGCCGGTAGACAAACAGGATGTTCTCGTCGATCAAACCGCTGTCGATATATTTCTTCAGGCTGTCGATACACTGATCCCGATAGATCGGGTTGTCTTTCTCCTGCCGGTACCGTTTCTCCGCCCTTTGCAGGTCGTATTCGTACTCGCGCTGGATCTCCATAACCGCCGTGGACGCATAGTGCGAAACCTCGATATCCGCATCCAAGCAGGCCTCCTGCAGCAGGGCGGTGAATTGATCCGGGCTTCTTCTCAAAATATCCAGCATAAGCCGGCGCTTGGTGCCGGCGTCGTTGATCGACATGGCTTCCTCCAGCGGGATCACCATCCCCTCGTCCTCATCCGGAGTGAGCCGCTTGAGCCGGATATCGGTATCGCCGAGGTGAAGCTCCTTCAGCGTGGTCGTCCGGCTCCCGGTTTTGTGCATCCGCGAGATGATCTCGGAGCCGACCGCGCAGAGTACGCCGAAGATCGGGACAAAACAGATAATCGGCATCAGCTGCTCGCTGAATCCCAGCACCCGGAACCGGATACACAGATAAATAATCAGGCAAAGGATCAGATGGATGATCCCGAAGATGATCAGAAAAACCGTAAGGCTCATAAGCTTCCGCCTCCCGCTTCAGGGGCGTTGACAGCCCCGTAACGCAGCCCGATCTTGCTCAGCCGATCCAGAACATGCCGGCTGTCTTTCAGATTGGTCTGGCTCAGGCAGAGATACAGCTCGCCGTTTTTGCCCAGCCCGAATTCGTCGGTGTTCCGGATCAGGCGGGTGATCTTGTTGGACACCTCCACCCGATGCTCGGGCAGCGTGTCGATCAGCAGCAGAACATATTCGCTGGTGCCGCTTTGGGACATTTCCTCCTTCACCCGGATCAGCTGAGAGAAGTACTCGTTCTTGAGGATCTGGCTGCCCGGCAGGTACTTCTCGGTCTCGGTTTTGGAGTCATACTCCAGCGCGCGGATCAGCGAGATCTTAATCAGGCCGCAGATGATCTTAATCAGGTTCTCGTAATAAACCGACATCTGCTCATGGGTCGTTTTCTTTAGGGTGATCAGGGCAAAGGGCGTATCGTCGCGGTAGATGATGGTGGCATATTCCGGATAGCCCAGCAGCCGGTCCTTGTTTGCCCATACCTCGCCGTCCTTCAGGTGAGGGAGCATCTGGTCAAGCGCAGAGATCTTCAGGGATTTCTCGGTCACGCGGAAGATCTCCTTCGAGCAGATGACAAGGCGGGCGTAATTCATGCTTTCCTCGCAGCGGTAGATGCAGACCGAGTTGTTCTCCAGCACGCCCTCCAGCGCGTGGAGCGCCTCCAGAATGATGTACTCCACCGTTGTGCTGTCCAGCTTTTTCACGATGTCAAAAAGCCGTCCGAAGCTGTCGCGGTAGGACATGATCTGGGTGCGGTACTGCTCCTTGTTCTGCAGGGTGCTGACATAGAATTCGTTGAGGGTCAGGTATTTGTCCTCCAGCACGCCGATCTCATCCTTCAGCGCGGCGTTGTCGTTGCGCAGGTGATCCTTTACATAGCCGGTGACCGCGCCGATCAGGAAGAAAAAGACATAGGGAAGCCAGGTGTCGATATCAAGGGCAACGGCCTCCCACTTCGGCTGGTTCGCGATAAACGCGGCAAGCAGGGAAACGCTTGCCAGCGCCGAGGCGGCAAGGCCGGTTTTCATGCCGTGTATAATGCCCATGATGACGATGTACAGAAGGCGGAAGTCGATATAATTAAACTGCACCGTGGTCGAGGTGATCCGCAGCAGCAGCTCCATGATCAAAAAGCCCAAAATCAGCTCCACCAGCTTGATCACAAAGGAGTGGCGCGCCAGAAACGTCCGGAGCTTTTCCGCCGGGCCGACCTTTTCGGCCGTCACGTTTTCATTGGAGCCTTTGATCAGCCTTGGCATATCGTCCTGCAGGCGGATCAGGGGGATCCAGTCGTATTCCTGTTTGATTGCCCGCGGGTCGAACTTCACGTCGGCCGTCACGGGATAGGTCGTATAGGAAAGCCGCACCGTGGGAAACTGCTCTTTCAGCAGCTCGCCAAGCTGTTCGAAGGTCAGCGTGTCTGCGGGCGGGATATCAATCTCGTCGTAAAGCAGCGTCCAGCTTTCGCAGATGCGCAGCAGGATCTCGCTCAGATCCCGCTCGGACAGGAAGCCGCAAAGCTGATCCTTTGCGCCGTAGAGGTGGACCAAGCTTTTTGCCCGCGCCTCGGCTATGGCGTTCCCCACCACCGACGAGGCCTCGCCGTATCCGTAGATGGAAGGAACGCTGCATTTGATGATGGACATTCCCTTGGAGTTCCGGTAGTAGTCGCAAAGCATATCCAGCGATTCGAAAAGCAGGGTGAGGTCATGCTCCGGCATATGGTTGTCTTCGATCCCGCAATGCTTCGGCTGCACATAGACCACCTGATTGATCTCATGCTCCGCGCATATTTTCAGCAGATTTTCCAGATCCTGATATTCGCCGTAGTAGGGAGCTTTTTGGTACAGCTCCTGCGAGAAAAACACAACCACGTTGAAGCTGTAGGAATGGAAGATCCGCTCAAATTCATCCGAAGAGGGAGAAATGCGGAAGGGCGTGATCTTCTTGCCCAGTATTTCATGATTGAGTGCGTTGGAGGCATACGCCACATTATGTCCTCCGCCGATCAGCGCCTCTGCGGCGGAACCGGTCAGATAGGATAAGCATCCCGTAAATAAAAGATCCATGTTAGCCCCTTTCCTCGGCGCCGGTTTCCGAATCCGGATGGTAGGTCAGATATAATTCGTATATCCTGTCCTTTGCGTCGATGAATGATTTTACCACGTCTTCGTCAAAAAAGTCGCCCGAGTGTTCCGACAGGTAGGAAACGGCGCCCTCAAAGCTCCACGCTTCTTTATAACTGCGTTTGGAAACAAGCGCGTCGAACACGTCGGCAACCGCCACGATTTTCGCGGGAATGGAGATATCCGACCCTTTCAGCCCAAGATATCCGCTTCCGTCCATATGTTCATGGTGGTCCCGCGCAACCCGCGCGGCCATTTTGAAGAATTCGTCCTCCTCGCTGCTCAGCAGCTGATAGCCGTAAATGTTATGCTTTTTGATCTCCTCAAATTCCTCTTCGGTCAGCCTTCCGATCTTAAAGAGGATATGCTCGGGAATACAGATTTTGCCGATATCATGGAGCAGGGCGGCCTTTGCGATCCGGGCGGCGCGCTGATTGCCCATCCCCATGGCGTAGCTGATGATCCGGCTGTATTCGGACACATGGAAGGAGTGCCTGTCTTTCCCGTACACCTTTTTCATAATCATCCGGTAAAACTCGGCCAGCGCCTCGCGGCTGTCGCCCGGGATCCCGGCAAGCTCCCCGATCGGCAAAAGCTCCCGGTCAAAGGGCGGCGTTTCGGCGCCCGGAGCGCTCTGCAAGGCTTCCTCGGGCTCATCCGGTGTGCTGTCCGGCTTGGGCTGACGGAACAAAAAGGAAGACCTGCCCGGCTTTTTGACCCGTTCCTCCCGATTTTCGGAATGGTACCACTGCACGGCGACCAGCGTGTAGATCGCGGCGGCCGCCCCAAAGGCGAGCGGCTGCCAGGTGACCTTCTGCAAAGCAACCGAACCCCACAGCAGCAGATCCACACACCAGAACACGATGCTTGCCACGCAGTAAGCGTCGGTGAGGGATCGGCGGTGCTTTGTGAGAATTTGGAACACAAACAGCAAATCGACCGCCTGCAAAAATATGCCGGAGTAGAGGAGGATAAAGAAGAAGATGTTTTTTCCGAGCAGCAGGATACAAAATGCATAGAGAATGTGGATCAGCAAAATGGTTTCGGTTTTGGTATCCCAGGCGCCGGCGCGCAAAGCAGGCTCCAAAAATACGGCGGTGGAGACCAGCAGCGCGAGAAACACTTTGATGTTAAAGAGAATGTGCGGAGCGGCGGAAAGCGGCGCATACTCCAAACCGAACACCGCGATCGCCGCCGGAAAAGCGGCCAGCGCCACCAGAGTCGGCGTGCGCATCTTCCTGCCGCCCGCCGCAAGGCAGAAAAACAGACAGCCGAGAAACAGCGTCGCGCCAAGCGCAAGAATACCGAAAAAGGCAAATGGAACATTGGACGCCGTATACAGCTTTTCTCCGCTCGGCCGGAGCCGGATATCAAAGCTGTCGGACAGCGGCGAATAAAGCAGGATCGACAGGGTCCTGCCCGCCATAGCTTCCCCGAGCGGGACGACAATGCAGGAGGACCCGGACGGTCTGTCCCCGTCCATGTTGTCAAACAGTCCCTCGCCCGCCACGCTGATCCTGGCCGTCGCGTGTGAGGAACGGATCACAAGATCGCAGGGCAGTGTATCGGGCAGCACCGCTTCTATATATATGTATTTGTCACTTGCTTTTTTCTTGATTTCTTTGATTTCATCGGCTGTGTTCATGTGATATTCGGACGCCACTACCTTCGCATGGGAGGTGAAGCAGTACCGGATGTCCTTGAAGGTCATCGCGTCCTCGCTGCTGCTCAGGGAAAACTGCGCCACATAAGAAAAGAAGAGGATAATGATAAGCAATAGGATCATCAAAAGCACTTTTCTTTGACTGAAAAAGCCTTTGTGATCGTATGCCGTCATAAAAATCCTCCTCTCTTACCGTGGTGACCCGATATCAGATGATATTGCGGATATTGACATTGGGCGAGATACTCGGCGTATCGTCCTCCTCGGCAGGCTCGGCCGCCTCGGCGCCCTTATTTTCCTTGGCGGGCGCTTCCTCGGCCGGATGCTCCGCCTCCTGGGTCTTGATCGGAACGATCCGCGATTCGCGCAGCTTCCGGATGGTGCTCAGAATGGAGAACCGGTCTTCCTCCGGCTCTTCTACGGTCTCTTCCGGCTCTTCCTCCGCTTCTTCCTCCGGCTCTTCATCGTAATCCTTATCCAGCTCGGTTAGGATGCCGTTGAGCTCGTTTGCGATGCCGGTTCTGCGCTCCACGATCTCGGCAAGGTGGCTGTCCAGCTCACGGTTGGAGCTTTCCATCTCACCGTAAACCTGCAGGATATGATCGGCATAGGAGATAAAGCTGTTCTTGCTCTCCTGCTGCTTGAGGATGTTCTGCCGCGACAGTTCGGTCAAAAGCTCCTCGTAGGAGTTCCACTTCTGCCAGAATTCATCCAGGAAGTTTTTGAGGTTGTCCTTGGTCTTCTGCTTTGCGATGTGCATATCCTCATAGGCGGATTTGCAGATGTTGCCGATATCGTCGAAGGTGGTTTCCTCTTTCGGCTCCTCGGCTGCGGCGCTCAGCTCGCTCAAGCGGCTGTTGAGGGAGGCGATCTTCTGCGACAGCTCCTGCTTTTCCTGCTCGGAATCGGTCAGCTTCTGCTGCAGCTGCGCCACCAGCTCGGCGTTTTCGGACGCGCCTTCTGGCATTTGTCCGTCCTCCCGGGCGGCGGAAGCCTCCTCCAGCTCGCCCCGCGCTTTTTCCAGCTCGGCGGTCAGCTGCTTCACCTGGCGTTCCAGCTTGACGTTTTGTGATTCCAGGAAGCCGACGCTTTCATCCACTTCCTGCACATTGTAGCCCCAGAACGATTTTTTCATTTTCCTACACTCCTTCAAATGTTTTTATGCTTTATGGTGAAAGGAAACCGGCTGCAAGTACACACCGGAGTGTGTATCGTGCAGCCGGTCGATCATACAACAAAGGTTGTTTAGACACCATGGCTTTGCGTCTCAGCATTTCTGCTGATTTGCCGATACGGTAGACTTGGATTGACCGTACAGTGAAAGAAAACCGGCTGCAAGCACACACCGGAGTGTGTATCGTGCAGCCGGTCGATCATACAACAAAGGTTGTTTAGACACCATAGCTTTGCGTCTCAGCATTTCTGCTGATTTGCCGATACAGTATTGTATTACCATACGGTTCATTTTATGTGGGGATCGCCTTTTAGGGACACACCATTTTGTCGATACACGAAAATTTTATACCCAAAATTCCGAATTGTCAAGCATTTTTTTGCGAAAAATTCAAAATTTTTCTGCGATGTCAATTGATATGACCCATTTGCTTTCAGAAAAGAAATTCCCTGTATGGTATCGTCTTTTAGGGCACCA
>CANQKG010000018.1 GCA_947624425.1 uncultured Clostridia bacterium
AGATCACGTATGATGAGATGCTGGAGCTGGCAACACTCGGAGCCAAAGTGCTTCACAACCGTTCGGTGGAGCTGGCAAAGCGGTACAACTCCACCACGGACAAGAACGAGCAGGCGAGGCTCCACCAGATGGGGGAGAAGCTCAGGGCGAGCTACGGCGGCTATTCGGGCGGCTATAAGCACTGCGCGACCGGCATCAGCCATTGGCGGAGCATTTCGGCTCACCATGTGCCGGACGTCATGCACAAGCCCGACTTTGTGCCGGTTTCCACCAACAGCGTGATGCGCAGCAAGTTCGATTGCCAGGGTATGTTCATGGAAGAGAAGATGGGCAAAAAGTTCTTCTGCTGTGACGCCGTGCTGGACACCAAGTCCCGCCAGATCGAGATCAACTCCGGCTATGCTGCTGAGATGCAGCCGATCAGCTGGAAGACCGCCGATAAGCGCACCTATGTCCACTGGGCGGAGAAGAAGTACGATGTTGTGGTGTTCGGTATGCCGACCGATTTCCATTACGGCGCCGGCATGGGCACCAATCCGATCCAGATGATGCAGGCGCTTTCCGCACAGGTGATCCGTCATAAGCGGGTGTTGAGCGACCATTGCGTCTTTATCGTACCCAGTATCTGCGACGGCTGGTTCCATGAGGAGCGCTGGCCTTATCTGCGGGAGCTGTATGAGATGTTCCAGCATGACTATATGCAGATCCTGCCCGATATGAACCGGTACGGTGAGTATTTTGCCACCAATGCCGAGTATATCCGCAAGTATCGGTTTGCCAATGCGTTCCATCCGTTCCACGGCTTCTCGATGATGAGCTGCGGACATCTGGCGGAGGAGCATACCAGCGCGATCTACATTGTAGGCGCAAGGGAGCCGGGCATTGCCAGAGGCATGGGGCTGAAAACCAGAGCCACCGTGGAGGAAGCGCTGCAGGACGCCATGAAGAAGTATGTCGGACCGAATCCGAATATTCTGGCGCTGCCCCGCACCTTTACCACTGCGGCTGTCCATCTGTGCATGAAGGACCCGAGCCAGAACAGCCATACCAGAGATGGTGCCGGACATCCTTGCGGCGGCTGATATCCTGAACCTATAAGCCCTGCGGGATAATGGTAGATTCCGCAGGGCTTTTGACTAAAATGAAGGAGGACATTCAGATGAGACACGAGTATAATTATTACAGCAAAGAGCAGCTTCTTGCCGCGCCGAAGGTGCCGATCACCGTTTTGGAGGACAATGCGGCGGTGTTCAAGGCGATCGCGGAGGAAATGGCGGACGAGATCAAGCGGAAAAACGCGCTGGGTGAGCGGACGGTGTTTATCTGTCCGGTCGGACCGGTTGGGCAGTATCCCTATTTTGTGGATATCGTCAATAACGAGCGGATCAGCTTAAAGAATGTATGGTTCATCAATATGGACGAGTATCTCACCGATGACAAAGAGTGGATCTCGAAGGACGATCCTTTGAGCTTCCGCGGCTTTATGGAGCGGACGGTCTATACCAAAATCGACCCCGAGCTTGTCATGCCGGTCGAGCAGCGGATCTTCCCCGACCCGCATGATACCGGCAATATCGCCCGCGTGATCGAGGAATTGGGCGGCGTGGATATCTGCTTCGGCGGGATCGGCATCAACGGACATCTCGCCTTTAACGAGGCGGACGATTCCCTGACCGCCGATGAGTTTAGGAATCTTCACACCCGTGTGCTGGAGATCACCAAGGAAACGAAAACCACCAATGCGATCGGCGACTTGAACGGCGCGATCGACGATATGCCTCGCTACTGCATCACCATCGGCATGAATGAGATCTATAACGCCAGAAAGGTGCGGCTGGGCTGCTTCCGCGATTGGCACCGCAGCGTGGTGCGTCACGCGGCATACGGCGAAGTGTCCGCCCATTTCCCTGCCAGCCTGATGCAGCAGCATCCCGACGCCCTGATTCGCATCACCGAATTTGTGGCGGAGCTTCCGAACTGACGGCGGCAAGAGGTGAACAGTATGGGGGAACGGTATATCGTTCATGGCGAAGTGTATCTTGACCGCGCCTTTCAAAAGGCGACTGTGGGAGTTCGTGACGGAAAGCTGACCCTTTATCCGGCGGATTATTCGCTGCCCGCAGACGCCGACGTTACCGATGCGGCAGGGAAGAAGATCGTGCCGGGCTTTCTGGATATCCACACCCACGGCGCCGTGGGAGTAGACGTCAACGGCGCTACCGCCGATGATCTGGAGAAGATCGGCAGCTTCTTTGCCGGCAACGGTACGACCTCCTTTTTGATGTCGGTTCTGACCGATACCGAGGAGCAGACCGAGTGGTGTATCGGCGAGTACCGGAATTATGTCGAGGGCAGACGGCGGCGCGGCGCAAATCTTTTGGGCATTCATCTGGAGGGTCCCTTCCTTGCCTCCGAATATAAAGGCGCCATGCCGGAGTATCTGCTCAAAAAGGGCGATGCCGATCTGGTGAAAAAGTATCAGGCGCTTGCCAAAGGCGGCATTCGGTATATCACCCTTTCTCCCGAGGTAGAGGGGGTCGCCGAGATGATGGACGCGCTGAAGGAAGCGGGCATCGTGGCGGCTATGGGGCATTCGGGTGCCGATTACGCGACCAGCATGAAGATGGTGGACGCCGGCGTTCAGGCGGCGACCCATCTCGCCAACGCGATGCGCCTGCTCCACCAGCATGAGCCTGCCATTTTCGGCGCGGCGCTGGAATCGGATATCTACTGTGAAACGATTTGCGACGGCAGACATCTTCATCCCGGTACGGTTCGGCTGATCGTGAAAACAAAAGGGATCGACCGGGTGGTGGCGATCACCGATTCGATTATGGCGGCGGGACTTCCCGACGGACATTATCACCTCGGCGTCAACGAGGTGACGGTGGAGGACGGGGACGCCAAGCTGACCGAGACCGGTGTGCGGGCGGGCAGTACGCTGACCCAGAATGTGGCGCTCAAAAATCTGCTGCGGTTCACCGGTCTGCCGCTGCAGGAGGTTTTGCCCATGCTGAGTGAAAATCCGGCAAAGCTGATCGGCGTGTTCGACCGCAAAGGCTCGATTGCCGACGGCAAGGACGCGGATCTGGTGCTGCTGGACGAAGCAAACGAGATCGCCGGCGTGATGATCGGCGGCGATTGGTGGAAAAACTGACTTTGAAAAAGATACGGGAACCGATTGAGGCTCCCGTATCTTTTTTTCAAAACGGTTTGACAAATAACGACCGGTCGTGTAAAATAGAGAAAATTGTCTGCCGGTCACTTTGCCGGTGATTTGGCCTGCGGAGGTCATATGTATAGGAAAAAAGCCATACGCGCCGTTTTGTTGCTGATATGCCTGCTGTCTTTCTGCATGCTGGCCTTTTTGAATATGCAGGTTCAAAAAAGCGAGGAAACCGCGCTTGATATCAGCGGCGTGACGGTAAAATCGGAGGATCGGCAGATCCGGATTGGTTGGACGCCTCCCGCCGCGAAAAAGCTGGATGCGGTGCAAATCAGGATCCAGCCGGCCGACCTTTCGTCACCGGCGCGGGAGGAGCTGTATAAACCCGGATTTTTTCATCATGCCTATCTTTTTACCGAGGGGATCCCGGGAACGCTTTATTCCGTTTCGGTCACGGCTCGGTTTGCGGACGGCAGCGACGGGCAGTCCTACGAACGGGAGGCCATGTTTCTGAATTTTGACGATCTGCCCGACCTGCCTCTTCTCACGGTGGATACCGTAAACGGGGAAGATCCCACCTATGACGATGCGGAAAAGCCGTCCCACTATTATTTCGGGCAAACGATCGAGAACAATGCGTATCTCACCGCGTCTCTCCGCCTGTCGAACAGCGGGACGGCCGATCATACTTTGCAGGCGAGGATACGGGTGCGCGGCAACACAAGCTCGGTGGAGCATGATAAAAAATCGTATAAGATTGTTTTGTCGCAGCCTTATCCCATGCCGGGCGGCGATCTTGACAGCGCGCAGACCGAATGGCTGCTGCTCAACGCCGGAGCCTGCCTCAATAACTATGCGGGATTTCATCTTGCCGAGCTTTGCGGCGTGGAATGGGAGCCCGACATGGCGTATGTCAATCTTATGCTCAACGGCGACTGGAAGGGCTGCTATCTGCTGACGCAGCCGGTCAGCCGTGAAACCGCCGGAGACCTGATCGCGGAATCGGGATATCTTTTTGAATACGATCCGTATTTTTGGATCGCGGACGGCCGCTATTTTCAAACGGAGTATCAGGACAAGCGTTACGGCTACACCGTCAAGTATCCCGTTTTGACCGATTTTAACGACCCGCGCATCACCCGGCTCCAAGATTATCTTCAGGAGGCGGAGGATTACTTTGTGGCCGGAGACGGGCGTTATCGGGAGTATCTGGACGAGCCGTCTTTTGCGTCCTGGATGCTGACAAAGGATATTCTGGGCGAGCTGGACGGCGCCGGTTCCAATATCTATTTTTATAAGTACGATTTCGATCCGGCGGATCCCACTTCCAGCAAGGTGAAGCTCGGCCCGATATGGGATTGTGATAACTCCTTTCAGGTACCCGATGACTGGGCCACCTGCCATTACACGCTGGTGCCCTATTTTTCGACGCTGTTTGATCGGGAATCCTTCTCCGAACTGTATACCGCGCTGTGGATAAGGACGTCCGCCACCCTCTGCGATGACATGGAGCAGGCGTTTTCTCTGCTGGAAGAAACACAGGGAGCGGCTCTGGACAAAAGCTGGAAGCTGGACGGCGCACGCTGGAGAGCGCCGGTTGCTTCACTGTCCGAACAGACTGCGGCATTGCGGATTTGGTTTGAAACGCGCACTCAATGGATCAACGGCGAACTGGGATTGGGGGAATGAGGATTGTATCGGGTCGAGGACAAGTACGCCCTTTCCCAGCTCGAGATGGAGCTCATGCAAAAGCGGATCGAAACGCTTCTGCCGGCGGATCACAGCTCCGGCCGGCTCGGCTATCAAATCAGCAGCGTATACTTTGACGATCTGTTTGACACGCATTTGCATGATACGGTGGACGGGAATCCGATTCGGCAAAAGTATCGGATCCGGATTTACAACCATTCGTTTGACACGATCAAGCTGGAGGTAAAATCAAAGCGGTATAACCGTATTGCCAAAGCCGCAAGCGAGATCACTTATGGTGAAATGCGGGCGCTGCTTGCCGGGGATACCGTTCCCTGCTCCGGCGATCCGGACGACCCGCGCACCGCCTTTAACCTTGCGATCCGCACACGGGGTCTGCGGCCAAAGGTCATTATCGCCTACGAGCGGAAAGCGTTTATCTTCCAGTCGGGGAATGTTCGCATCACCTTCGACCGCAATATCCGGGGAAGCGACCGGGTCGATCTGTTCGGAGATCCCACGCTTTGCTACGACTATCCGGAGGACGAAGGCGTGATCCTTGAGGTGAAGTATGACGAACTGCTGCCCGATTTTATCGCGCAGACTTTGGAAAACAATGCGATGTGGCAGACTGCCAATTCAAAATATCGGATCTGCCGGGAGTTATATACTTTTTGAGGGGGAAAACAGTGTCTATCAAAGATATCATCAAATCCAGCGTGTACGACAGCTTCGGAGCGGGCGTCAATCTGCGCTTTTCGTCGATCTGCCTGATCCTTTGTATGGCGTGCCTGATCGGGGCTTATATTTACTTTGTTTATAAAAACTTCAGCAAAGCGGCTTTCTATTCCAGGGATCTCAATATCACGCTGGTCGGCATGACCGTCACGGTCGCCGCCATTTTGATCGCCATGCAGGCAAATCTGCTGGTGTCGCTCGGCATGGTCGGCGCGCTGTCCATTGTGCGGTTCCGCACGGCGGTGAAAAATCCGCTGGATCTGCTTTACCTGTTCTGGGCAATCAGCGAGGGGATCATCTGCGGCGTCGGGCTGTATGCGCTGGGCGTCCTGCTTTGTATTATCATGACAATCGCGCTGTGGGTGTTCGGAAGTATTCCAAACAGTCGGGCGCCCTCCGTATTGATCGTCACAACCGATCCGGAGCTTTCAACAACGGCCATCGACGGGCTTATCAGGCGGAACAGCAGGCACACAAAGCAAACCTCCGTCACGGTGAAAAACGGACGGAGAGAGATCATCTATTTGATCAGCACCACCAAACACCGGCAGTTAGTGGATCGAATCAGCCAGATAGACGGAGTGATCTCGGTCAATTATCTGGAGCATGACGGAGAGATGCGGGGCTGACCCGCCGCAAGGGCGTTTTCAAAATCCGAGGTTGACAAAATAAAAACAGGGTGCTATAATAGCAAGGTCGCTAATATGCTTTAAAGCGATAAAGCATGATTTTTGGAGGAAAGCGTATGGCACCGAGAAAAGGAAACCTCATGAGCGTGCGGGACGATGTGAGGGTCATGGACGCCACCATTCGGGACGGCGGGCTTTGCAACGACTTTCGCTTCACCGACGAGTTTGTGCGGGAGCTTTATAAAACGAATGTGAAAAGCGGCGTGGACTATATGGAGTTCGGCTATAAAGCCAGCCGTGATATGTTCAATGAAAGCGACTTCGGCAAGTGGAAGTTTTGTAAAGAGGAGGACATTCGCGCGATTGTGGGGGAGAATATCTCCGATATGAAGATCGCGGTCATGGCTGATGTGGGCAGATGCAATTATAAGGAGGATTTTCTGCCCAAAAGCGAAAGCGTGATCGATATGGTGCGGGTCGCCTGTTATATTCACCAGATACCGGCGGCAATCGCCATGATCGAGCATTTTCACAACCTCGGCTACGAGACGACCTGCAATATCATGGCGGTCTCGCAGGCAAATTTCAATCAGGTGGAGGAAGCGCTCTTGCTGCTGACCGCTTCGCCGGTCGACGTCATCTATCTGGTGGACAGCTACGGCTCGCTTTATCCCGAGAACGCCGCCGAGTTAGCGAAAACCTATATCAAGGCAGCGGACGAGGTGGGGAAAAAGGTGGGCTTTCACGCGCATAACAATCAGAATCTCGCCTTTGCCAATACCATCGAAACCATGTCCTACGGCGTGTCTTACCTCGATGCGACCGCCATGGGTATGGGACGGGGCGCGGGAAACTGCGCCATGGAGCTGCTGCTCGGCTTTCTGAAAAATCCGCGGTACAGCCTTTACAGCCTTTTGAGCTTTATTGAAAAGTATATGATCCCGCTCAAGGAGCAGGGGGTCACTTGGGGCTTTGACCTGCAATATATGTTCACCGGTCAGCTCAACCGCCACCCTCGTGCGGCGATGAGCTTTACCGCCGAACATCGGCACGATTACTGCGAATTTTATAAATCCCTGCTGGATAACTTCTAAAAAGAGGGCATACGCCCTCTTTTTTATATTCAAAGTGTGTTTCGAGCCTGTGAGCGAAAGTCATTTGGATAGAATCATCTGCAAAAGCATATCCGCGGCTTTAGAATGCAGATCAGCTCCTTGCACAACATATATTTGTCGAGATGGTAACGGATCGGAGACCTTGACCTCGTATACCTCACCGTTCGCGATAGCGTTTTTGGCAAAATCGGATACAACACAACCAATTCCCATATTTCGTGCTGCGAAACTGACGATTTGCGGACTGGTCGCCAGCTCAAATTTCGGTGTTGCTGTAAATCCGCGCTTGCGAAATTCGTTATCTAAAAACTGTCTTGTACTTGTATTGTTTTCCAATAAAATCAGATGATCTTTCAGGTCAAAAACTTGATCTGCTTTGATCGTCTGCATTTTTTCTCCGCAAATAAAAATGTCCCGAATTTGCCGAACGGGAAATAGATCGAGTTCTGGGCTGGGCAGCGGTCCGCTTACAGCAGCAAAGTCGATTTTACCTTGCTTTAGAAGCTGTAACGTTTGCGGAGTGGGATGATTGGTAATTGCGATATTGATATTCGGGTATTTTTTGTGAAACTCTTCAAGATACGGGAGCAGGCAGAATTCCAATGTCATATCGCTTGCCCCAATACGAATTTCACCGATGTCAAGGCGTAACATGGCTGTGAGGCGATGCTCTCCTTCGGAAAATGCAGCGATCCCGGCTGAAGCATATTGGTATAAAATCCGACCTTCGGCTGTCAGTCTTACCCCCTTTGGTGTACGGAGGAAAAGCGTACAGCCAACCGTTTCCTCAAGCCGTAAAATGCTTTGGCTTACGGCTGGCTGCGAGATGAATAGTTTTTCTGAAGCAAGTGTGATGCTTTCATGTTCAGCCACACAGCAAAATATTTTATACCAATCATAGTTGATATTCATGCAGATACCTCATAAGTCACAATTATATCATATTGATTATAGCATAACTACAACTTATTATCAATTCCAGATTATCGGAAAATTGTCTGATTTCGTTTTGGACCAACCGAAATAATGGATACAGGTACGCCGATTTGATTTTCGATAAAACTGATATAGTTCTTTGCTGCCTCTGGAAGCTCGTTATATTGTGAGCATTCTGAAATATCGCAGTTCCAACCTTTCAGATATTGATAGACGGGTTGGGATTCACTGAGCAGATGCGTTTGCGGGAAATTTTTCGTAATCTCTCCGTTTGTTTTATAACTTACACAAACAGGAATATTGTCCAGATATCCGAGGACATCAAGATTTGTGAATGCTAATTCCGTTGCTCCTTGAAGCATACAGCCATATCTGGCTGCGACACAATCAAACCACGCTATTCTGCGTGGACGACCGGTATTGGCGCCAAACTCACCCTGATCGCCGCCTCTTCTACGAAGTTCATCGGCGGTACTGCCGGATAATTCGCCCACCAACGCGCCTTCTCCCACACTCGTATGATAAGCTTTTACAACAGATATAATGGATTTGATCTCATAGGGAGGAATTCCCACGCTTACACTCCCAAAACCTGCAAGCGGTGAGGAAGATGTGACATAAGGGTAAATCCCGTTTTCAATATCCCTAAGAGCTCCGAGCTGACCTTCCAACAAAATATTCTTTCCTTCTTTTATCGCCTCGTTCATATAGTATGGGCAGTCACACAAATACGGGGCAAGACGGGTCTTTAAATCAGTTAAGTAATCCATCATTTCTTGGTAGGAAACGGCATTTTCAATGTGATAAAAGGCTTTGAAATAAACATTTTTATCTTCACAAAAACGTGCAGCGATATTGCTGAGATTTTCCGAATACAATGCGGATATCTGAATGTTTCTTCTTGCGAATTTGTCGGAGTAAAACGGCCATATGCCGGAAAGCGTTGAACCAAATCTGTTTTTTCTGAGGCGTTCTTCTTCTAATCTGTCTTGTAGTTTGTGAATAGGCAAAAGCAGCTGTGCCCGAGACGAGATAAGAATTTTGGGTGTTGGAACCCCTCTCTCTTTCAGCATTTCAAGCTCGGAGAAAAAAATATCAGCGTCAAATGCCACACCGCTTGCGATCACATTCTCGACATGGTGGTGAAACACTCCGGAAGGAAGGAGGCGCAAAACAAATTTCCCAAAATCATTGATGATGGTATGTCCGGCATTTGCTCCACCCTGAAACCGTACTACAATGTCCGCTTTCTCTGCGAGAAGGTCCGTTGTTTTACCTTTTCCTTCGTCTCCAAATCCGCTTCCGGTAATTGCTGTAACCATATACATTCCTCCAATCAATATGCAGGGTACGGTTTTACTATAAAGGCATGGTCAAAGGAATGCAAATATCAGGATATTATTCACTGGATAAGCAGCAGTTATCTCTTTTTTCTCCACACATAAGCCAGTGCGATTGCCATAAGATCATATGAAGTCATATACGAGGCGGAAAAAGTAAAATCAGCAAGGGTCTTATGACCCTTGCTGATTTTGGTGGAGACGGTGGGATTCGAACCCATGACCTCTCGGATGCGAACCGAACGCTCTCCCAACTGAGCTACGCCCCCACAACGTCACTTATTATACGATGAAATTGCGGATTTGTCAACCTCCAATTTGCATAGATCATGAAAAAAGTGCCATACTACCCTTGAGGTGATAGTATGCCGAGTTTTACACAGGGGGAGTTGGCGTCGATCGACGCGCGGATCGAGAACGAATTGGTGATGGTGAAAAAATGCAAGGAGTATGCCAAACTCTGCACCGACCCGCAGCTGCGATTGCAGTGTGAGCAGATCGCCGCCCGTCATCAGGAGCATCTGCGGCAGCTGCTGGGGCAGCTGCAATAGGGAGGGAATGCGGCATGGAGCTTTCAATCAAGGCGGAAAAGCCGGACGATCATGATCGCATGGCGGACTGCCGATACAGCCAGTATGAGTTAGCAAACGGCTATCATCATGCCTTGCAGGGCTGTGAGCGGATCCCGCTGCGGAATCTCTATCTGGATCTGCTGGACGAGGAGCATCGGATCGCGGGACAAATTACACAGGAGATGAAAAAGCGGGGCTGGATCAAGCACTCGTTTGCCACACAGGAGGAAATCGCCGCCCTGCGGGATCATTACCTGTCCGCCGGAATATAACCGGGATATCATAAGAGTATGATCTGTTTAGTCGGTTGCAAATACTGAAAAATGATAAAGTTCATCATCCGTCACGGAGGCGGGAATGACGTTGCGGCGCCCGCAGGGCATACGATCCATTTTGTGCGAGCGTTACCTCAAGCAAAAGCAAAACCGAAAAACTGCAAGCGGGAAAAAGCAGTTTGGAATCCCACCACCGCGCTAAAGCGCGGTCCCCCTCCCTTTGACAAGGGAGGCACTGGCGACCAAAGAACTTTTAATAGAAATTTTAACAAAACAAGCTGACGGAAGACTTCACTTATTTCCACTTATCCCATTTTAACTTACCATGCTGCCGTCTTTGTCAAAACCTCCCTTGTCAAAGGGAGGGGGACCATGCGGCAGCATGGTGGAGGGATTCAATACCCACAAAACAAAATAGATGATATACTGTTACCGCTAAACGGCGTCGACTTTTTCGACAGACTGAACAGAGGGTACTTCCCCTCTGTTTTTGTTTTGCTTGTCAATCGGCGGCGTTTGTGTTATACTAAATATAACTATGGAACTTCTCCCGCGACAAAAGGAGACAGAATATGAAAGTCACATTGATCGCACATACTCCCGACCCCGAGCAAACGGTGGCGTGCGCCGCTAAACTCTGTTACAGCAACAGCACGATAGACGATCTGCAGGAGGGACTGACCCCCGAAAAGTCGGCATCCTTTCTGGAGATGCTGGCGGGTTTGGGACATGCCAGCCCGATCGAGCATGCCAGCTTCACCTTTGGGATCGAGGGCGTGTCCCGTTCACTGCTGGCGGAGATCACCCGGCACCGTATCGCGTCTTTCAGCGTGCAGAGCCAGCGGTATGTGAAGGAAAATCAGTTTGCCTTTGTTACGCCGCCCGAGATCGCCGCCTGCCCCGAAGCTCTGGCGATTTTTGAGGACGCCATGCGGCAGGATACTCGGCAGTATAACAAGCTGGCGGACATTCTGTTTGACCGCCATTTCAAAGAGATGACCGAAAGCGGCATGGACGAAAAAACCGCTCGCCGCAATGCCGAGAAACGGGCGATCGAGGACGCACGGTTTGTGCTTCCGAATGCCTGCGTGACCAAAATGCTGGTGACGATGAACGCCCGCAGCCTTTATAACTTTTTCCGCCTGCGCTGCTGTAACCGCGCACAGTGGGAGATCCGCACCTTGGCGCGGGAGATGCTCCGGCTGGTAAGCGAAGTGGCGCCGACTTTGTTTGAAACGGCAGGACCGCCCTGCTATACAGGAGGCTGTCCGGAAGGGAAAATGAGCTGCGGTAAAATGACCGAAATGCGGGAAATTTACCGCCAACTTCATAAGGAGGCGTCTCATGGGTAAGCTGATTGTACTCGACGGTCTGGACGGCTGCGGCAAAACGACCCAGTTTAATCTGTTGCTCGAACGGTTGAAGGAGCGCGGCGTGCCGGTGCGCGCAATCTCTTTCCCCGATTATAATGAGCCGTCCTCGACTTTGGTGCAGATGTATCTGCGCGGTGAATTCGGCGGTTCGCCCGATGCGGTGTCCGCCTATGCCGCGTCCTCCTTCTATGCGGTGGACCGGTATGCAAGCTACCGCCGCTTCTGGGAGGAGGATTATCGGGGAGATAAGGTGATCCTCGCGGCACGGTATGTGTCCTCCAACGCGATCCACCAGATGTGCAAGCTCTCCCGCTTTAAGTGGGACGACTTTCTCCGCTGGCTCTCCGATTATGAGTATGAAAAGCTCGGTCTGCCCAGACCCGATCGGGTGATTTTTCTGGACATGCTGCCGTCGATCTCGCAAGAGCTGCTCAGCGGCAGGTATGGAGGCGACGAGAGCCAGAAGGACATTCACGAGGCGGACGCCGTTTACCTGTCACTCTGTCGGGAAGCGGCGCTCTACGCGGCAAAGGCGGAAGGCTGGCGGGTGGTTCCCTGCAGCGTGAGATCGGTGCTGCGCACCCGTGAGGAGATCGCGGCGGACATTGACGCGGCGATTGACGGAATACTGTAAGGAAGTGCAGCGTTAGATGGAATTATCCTTTGCGCCGATCCGGCTGGAGGACAAAAAATGGATCGAGCCTCTGGTGCGGCGCGGAAATGAACGGGGCTGTGAATACAGCTTTGCAAGCAACTATGTCTGGAGCCGGTATTACGCTTTTGAGGTGGCGGAGGCAGGCGGTTATTTTCTGCTTTCCTCCAATCGTGATATCCGCGCTTATCTCTGCCCGACCGGCGGCGAGGATATCCGCCTGCCGATCGAAGCGATCCTCTTAGACTGTGAAAAACGGCAGACGCCGTTTTATATGTACAGCATCAGTTCCGAGAAAAAAGCGGAGATCGAAGCGGCGTTTCCGGGCAAGTTCACCTTTGAGCCGAGACGGGACACCTTCGAGTATATTTATGAGCGGGAGTCCCTTGCCACCCTTGCGGGGAAAAAGCTCCACGCGAAGCGGAACCATATCCACGCTTTCGAGCAAAGCGGCGGCAGGTATCTGCCGCTGACGCCCGACCGGATCTCCGACTGTATCGAGATGAACCGGCTCTGGTGTGCCGATCAGGAGTGTGACTGGAATCCCGATAAAGAGGAGGAGTCCTGCATCACCATCAGTCTGCTTCGCAATTATGAGGCGCTGGGCTTGACCGGCGGTCTGCTGGAGTTAGATGGCAAGGTGGTTGCCTTTACACTTGGCGAACAGCTTTCGGAGGACACCTTTGTGGTTCATGCCGAAAAGGCGTTTGCCCATGTGCGGGGCGCCTATCCCTATATCAATCGGGAGTTTGTCCGCGCCGCCGTCAACTGCCGGTATGTCAATCGGGAGGAGGACGCGGGGGACGAGGGACTGCGTCAGGCAAAGCTTTCCTATCAGCCCGTTTTTCTGCTCGAAAAATATGACGCCGTACTCAAGGGTCAGGAGCATCTGCTGTGATCTGTAAACAAGGGGGACCAAAAGACAGGGACGCGCTTATCTCCCTG
>CANQKG010000019.1 GCA_947624425.1 uncultured Clostridia bacterium
AGGGGAACTCCACCAGCGCGTAAAACTTTGGAAGAGAATAATCGTTTTTCGTGGCAAAGGTCTTTTGCTCCTGCCAACGCTTCTGCCATTTCGGTTCGATTTCGGAAAAATTGTACTGCATGTTGTCTACACTCCCTCAGTTCAGATCGCCTAAATCCACTTCTTCGCCGTCCGACCAAAGCCGCTCCAGATCATAATACGCCCTTGTTTCGGTATGGAATATATGCACCACGACATCACCGTAGTCTAGGATCAGCCAGTTATTGGTCTGGCGTCCCTCCACCCGATTCGGCTCGACCCCAAGTTCGGACAGCTGAAACTCCACCTCCTCGGTCAGCGCCCTGACCTGGGTGGTGGAAGTACCCGACGCAAAGACAAAATAGTCCGCCAATGTGGTCAAATCCCGCACCCGGATCGCCCGGATATCGGCCGCCTTTTTATCGAACAGAACCTTTGCGATCTTCCTTACTTTTTCTTCTGCGTTCATCTTATCCCTCTTTTTTAATTCCTGGTCAACTCGTTATAGGCTGCAATCGAATCGCTGTGAAGCGGCTCGAAATTATACAAAAGCTGATCGAAGGTCTGTTTGAGCAGATACATCATCGCCGCTTCCAGGCTCATATCCGCAAGCTCCCGCACAAACTGCACATTTTCATACTCCCGATCCCCTGAGGTGGCATCCGCCACATAGACGATCTTTTCTAAACGGGACATATTCGCCCGCGCGGTGGTATGAAAGTGGATCGCGTTGATGATGTCCTCGTCACCCTCATGCATGACATGCTCGACATATGCCGAGCCAATAATCGCGTGCCAAAGCTGTGGGCTTCGTTTTTCCACATTATTGAGAATTATACCAAAATCCTCCTGCATTTGCAACAGGTAGCTTTCCTCCACATCGCGGCAGATGTCATGAAGCATACCGGCGACCTCCGCCTTTTCCACTCGCTCAAAGTGATGACACTCCGCCAGATGCCGTGCCTGTGCCGAAACCGCGCAGCTGTGCAGAAACCGCCTTTCGCTTTGCAGCTTCTGCGCTTCGGCACGCGCCCGTTCCAAAGTACATCTCATTTTTCATCTCTCCTTATACAAATGGTGTTCCCTGATATATGCCGCTGCCTGCGGCGGAAGAAAGCCGGATATATCCTCCCCGCGGCGGAGCTTTTCCCGCAGCTCGGTGGAGGACAAAGGCAAAGCCGGCGCCGGGATCAGCTTCACATTGCCGCCCATTCGGCGCAGCAGCTCCGCCTGCCGAACAAGGCGGTCGTCCTCCGCGTTCTCCCGCACGGCGGAAAGAACGGTGACCTTTTGCAGCAGTTCCCGGTACCGAAACCAGTGTTCAAAATAGTAAAGCATATCGCTGCCGATCAGCAGCAAAATTTCCGCATCCGGATACCGCGCTTCCAGCGCGGACGCCGTATCGATCGTATAGCTGGGGCCTTCCCGCTCCAGCTCCAGCGTGCTGACCTCGATCCAGTCGAACGGCTCCGCCGCCAGACGGCAGAGCGCCAGCCTATCCTGATCCGAGGCGGTCGCCGTATCCTTATGAGGCGGCAGATGCGCCGGCATTAGGATCATGCGGTCAAAGGAAACGGCATTCCGGCAGGCAAGCGCCAGATGGAGATGCCCGTTGTGGATCGGGTCGAAGGTGCCACCGAACAAAACGATCCGTTTGTTCACGGCTCTAACCGTATGACCGGCTTTCTGGCCGGCTTATAAAGCACAAAGCGGGTACCGATCACCTGCACGACGTCCGCGCCGATCTCCCGTGCCAGAAGCTGTGCCGCCTCCCGCGCGGTATGGGGCGAGGTTTCCAGCACCCTGCCCTTAATCAGCTCCCGTGCGGCGATCGCCTGCCTTGCGTCGGTAACGGTGGCCTCGGTGACGCCGCCTTTTCCGATCTGCAAAATGGTCGTGATGCGATTTGCCATGCCGCGCAGCTGTGCGCGTTGTTTGGTGGTGATCATATTCCCTCTCCTTTTTCCCTGAACCAGGCAGCAAGCCTGCGCAGCGCCTTTCCACGGTGGCTTACCCGATCCTTTTCTTCGGGTGTGAGCTCGGCAAAGCTGTGCTCCCCTGCCAGAAAAACCGGATCGTATCCAAATCCGCTGTCGCCGCGCGGCGAAAAGGCAATCGTTCCCTCATCGGAGCTTTCCTCAAACAGATGCTCGCTGCCGTCCGGCTCGATCAGAACCAGCGCGCAGACAAACCGCGCCGTCCGCTTGTTTTTCGGGATATCCCGCAGCTCATCCAGCAGCTTTCGGATACAATCCTCCGAGGAAGCGCCTTCCCCGGCATACCGTGCAGAGTAAACGCCCGGCGCGCCCGAAAGCGCGTCCACCGTAAGTCCCGAATCGTCGGCAAGCACGGCGGCGCCGGTTGCGGCAAACACCGCGCGAGCCTTGATTGCCGCATTCTCGGCAAAAGTGGTTCCGTTCTCCGGCGGAAGTTCGAAGACGCCCGCCGCCGTCATCGGAATCACATCGACCCCATAGGGAGCCAGCAGACGGGAAAACTCCTCTGCCTTATGCGGGTTTTGGGTTGCTAAAATCAGTTTCATTTCTATTCCTCAAACAGTGCCGCAATAAATGCGTCCGGATCAAAGGGCTGCAGATCGTCCATCTGCTCCCCGATGCCGACAAATTTGACCGGCAGTCCCAATTCGTCCTCGATCGAAAGGATGATACCGCCCTTTGCCGTACCGTCCAGCTTGGTCAAAACAATGCCGGTGACGCCCGCCGCTTCCTGAAACTGCCGTGCCTGCTGTACGGCGTTCTGACCGGTGGTGGCGTCCAGCACCAGCAGTGTTTCCAGATCGCAGCCCTCCGCCTCGCGGGCGATCACGCGGGAGATTTTAGAAAGCTCATCCATGAGGTTCTTCTTATTTTGAAGCCTTCCCGCCGTATCGCAGATGACGATATCCACATCTCTTGCCTTGGCGGCCGAAAGGGTATCAAACACCACGGCAGCGGGATCGGAGCCTTCGTCATGGCGGATCAGCGGTACGCCGGCACGGTCCGCCCAGACCTGAAGCTGGTCGATTGCCGCAGCGCGGAAGGTATCCGCCGCGCCGAGCAGCACCCTGCTGCCGTTTTCCCGAAACCGGTAGGCGAGCTTTCCGATGGTGGTGGTCTTCCCGGCGCCGTTGACGCCGATCATCAAAATCACCGACGGGCGGGTGGCAAGCCGCAGCCCGTTATCGTGCCGCAGCATATCCGCCATCAGCTCCTGCAAGAGCGCCTTTACCTCGGACGGCTCGGTCACCCTTCGTTCCTTTACCGTTTGACGGAGCCGGTCGCAGAGCTTCACCGCCGTTTCCACGCCGACGTCGGACAAGATAAGCGTTTCCTCCAGTTCCTCGAACAGATCCTCGTCGATCCTTGTAAACGAGCCGAGTACCGCGTCCATCTTCCCGATCATCGAATCGCGGGTCTTTTGCAGTCCGGTTTTGATTTTTGAGAATAATCCCATTCCTGCCTCCTAAGCCTGTTGTAAAAACCGCGACGCGATCTCCTGAACCGGAAGAGTCAGCAGGCGGGACACGCCCTCCTCCTGCATGGTGACCCCATACAGAATATCCGCTTCCTCCATCGTGCCGCGCCGGTGTGTGATCACGATAAACTGGGTGTCCTTGCACATCTGGCGGAGATAACCCGCAAACTTTACGACGTTCACATCGTCCAGCGCGGCTTCGATTTCATCCAGCACACAAAACGGCGCGGGACGGACGCGCAAAATTGCAAAGTAGATGGCGATCGCCACAAACGACTGCTCGCCGCCCGAGAGCGAGGACAGGTGCCGAATGATCTTTCCCGGCGGCTGGACATGGATCTCGATTCCCGATTCCAGCACGTTTTCCGGATCGGTCAGCTCCAGCGACGCCTTGCCGCCGCCGAACAGGTCGGCAAAGATCTCCCCGAAATGCCGGTTGATCCGGGTAAAGCTGTCGGTAAACAGATCGCACATATTTTGGGTCAGATCATGGATCAGACGGTTTAACTCACTGCGGGAATGCTCCACATCCGCCACCTGTGCCGACAAAAATGTATGCCGCTCGGACACCTCGCGGTATTCCTCGATTGCCGCCACATTGACATTCCCGAGCGCTTTGATGGACGCCCGGACGGAAGAAAGCTCGCTTTGCAGCTTCAGCGGCTGCTCGGTTTCGATCCGCAGTGCCTCCGCCTCGCTTTTTGTGAGCTGATATTCCTCCCAAAGCCGGTCGATCAGGCTGTCGTAGGTCTGCTGCTGGCGGGTCTTTTGCTCCTCCAGCCGTACCATTTCGCGGCTGAGCGCCTCCCGCTTTTCCGAAGCGCCTTTATCCTGCTCCCGCAGCAAAACGGTTTCCTGCTCCAGTGCGCCGAGCTTTTCCGCATGAAGCTGCATACGGTCGCCAAGCGCCTGCGCCAGTTCGTTATCCCGTTTTTCCTCCTGTTCGAAAGCGGAGAGCTCCGCACGGATGGAACGGATCAAGCCATAAACGGCCTCCCGCTCGGTCTCCCAGCCCTCCCGCTGGGACGCGGCGTCCGAAAGGCGCGCCGTCAGCGCTTCCCGCTCGGCGGAAAGCCGCTCGCCGTCCTTTTGCCGTTCCACCTGCTCCACCCGCAGCGCCGAGATCAGCTCGGTCGCTTCGGTACGCTTTTGCTCCAACGCCTGCTGCGCCTGATCCAACCGGGAAAGAGAAGCTTCAAGCTCCTGCCGTGCCTGATCCGACGCGGCGCGCGCCTGTGCCACCTGATTGACCGTTTGCTCGGCCGCAGTCACCCGCTCGGCCGCACGTAAGGCGCTTTCACGGCACTGCGCCTCCTGCCCGGAAAGCAGCTCCAACTGTTCGGTCAGCCGCCGCTTTTCCCCTTCTGCACGGATCATGTCCTCCTGCACGGTGCGTTCCTCGCTTTGCAGCGCGTCCCATTCGGCGGTCAGCCGCTGTACCTCTTCCTGTGCGGCGTGCGCTTTTTGCTCTGCCTCGGCGGTTTCCTCCGCCAATCGGGATGCCTCCCGCTCCAGTGCCTCAATTTCATTCTTTCGGCTGAGTACGCCGGTTTGTTTTCCGGGCGAACCGCCGGTAAAGGAACCGCCGGCATGGATCACCTGACCGTCCAGCGTGACGATCTTCACCTGATATTTCTCCGCCCGGGCGATCTCGGCCGCGGCGTTGAGATCCTCCGCCACCAGAATATGCCCCAGCAAGGAGGAGATCAGCGGTCGGTAGCGGTCATCGGTCTTCACCAGCGTATCCGCCATGGCCACAAAGCCGGAGCGGGAAGAATAATGCCTGTTTTTTCCACGCGGCCGCATCGTGGTAAGGGGCAAAAAGGTTGCCCTGCCTTTTTTTTCCTCTTTCAGCAGCCGGATCGCAGCTTTGGCGGCAGTCTCGTTTTCTACCACAATATGCTGCAATGCGCCGCCCAGTGCCGTTTCCACCGCCAGCGCGTATTCGTCCTCTGCTCGGATCAACTGGGAAACCGTACCGAGTATTCCCCGCAGTTCGCCTGTTTTGGAAGCCTGCAAAACCGATTTTACGCTTTGCGCAAAGCCCTCCATACGGTTTTCCAGGTCGGTCAGCAACGTGATCCGCTGACGCTTTTCCTTTTCCTGCCATGCGATACGGTCCGCTTGTCCGCGCAGCTTTTCCGCCGCCTGTTCCCGGGCGGAAAGCTTCAATTTATACCCTTGACTGCTGTTAAAAAGCGCCTGCTTTTCGGCAGTCAGCTTTGTAAGAAGAGTGTCTGCCTCCGAAAGCTCCCGTTCGGTTTGAGCGATCTGGGACATGGCGTCGGTAAGGGTTTGTTCCCACCGGGCGCGCTGTTCCTTTGCCTCCCCGCCCGCCTGCTCGGCGGCAAGCTGCTCCGCCTGAAGCGCCGAAGCCGCCAGCATAGTGCGGTTGAGTTCCTCACTCAGCGCGTTTACCCGTCCCGATTCCTCCTCGCTTTGGCTGTGGATCCGAAGAAGGCTTTCTTCGGCGGCGGAGATCCGCTCCTCCAGTTCGGCGCAGGCAGCCGCAAGCGCGGATTGCTTTTCGTCCAGCGCCGCTTCCTCCTGCTGCAAAAGCATACCTGCAGCCTGCGAATCCGAAAGCAGCCCGCTGAGCCGTTCGATCGCCTCTTCATGGTGGCGGATATCATTTTGGCGCACGGCGCTGTCCGCCGCACGCGATGCGCGGGCAGTCTCCAGCGCGGCCTTTTCCTCCCGCATCTGCTCGATCTCCTCCCGCAGAGTGTGGGAAAGCTGATAGCCGCGTTCCAGCTTCTGCTCGGTTTCTGCCATGGCGTCTGCCAGCTCCTGATATTCCCGGCAGACCTGTGCATACTCCTCGGTCTGGCTTTCCAGCGTGAGCCGGGCGCGATCCAGCTGCGCCATCCAGATCGTGATCTCCAGTGATTTGCGCCGGTCGGACAGCTCCAAAAAGCGAGCCGCCTTCTCCGACTGGATCCGAAGCGGCTCCAGCCTGCCGTCCAGTTCGTTCAGAATATCCCGCAGCCGGAGCAGGTTGTCCTCCGCCTGAGCCAGCTTTCGTTCCGCCTCGTTTTTCCGATCCCGGAATTTGGCGATCCCGGCAGCCTCCTCAAAGATCGTGCGGCGCTCATTGCTCTTGGCTGAGATGATCTCGGAGATCTTCCCCTGCCCGACCAGCGAATAGCCGCCCTTGCCGAGGCCGGTATCCATAAAAAGCTGACAGAGATCCTTTAAGCGCACCGGTTCCTGATTGATGATATATTCGCTGTCACCGGAGCGGTAATATTTCCGTGTGACCGTGACCTCGTCCTTTTCGATAGGAAGGGTGCGGTCGGAATTGTCAAAAATAAGGGAAACCCGGGCATAACCCTGCGGCTTTCTTTTTTCGGTGCCGTCAAAGATCACATCCTCCATCTTGGAGCCGCGCAGCGTTTTGCTCGACTGCTCGCCCAGCACCCAGCGCACCGCGTCGCTGATATTGCTTTTCCCGCTGCCGTTTGGCCCCACCACGGCGGTAAAGCCGTTGCCGAAGTTCAAAACGGTTTTATCCGGAAAAGACTTAAAGCCCTGCATTTCAAGCCCTTTGAGCCGCATGATCTCCCTCCTTTTTCAGATTGATTTCTCCGCGTATCAGCCGTCGGTCTGCCTCTGCCCGCAGCCGAAAGCCCTCTTGGGCGAAAATTTGAAGCCATTTTCCGCCGTGGCCGATCAACGCGGAAAGATCGGCAGGCGCGACAGATATCGTATAATTTCCTTCCGGCTGACCGGAAAGGAGCGTTTTGATCTTTTGGGACAGCCGGTAGCCGCTGCAAAGCTCCCGCAATGCGGGGTGATAACAGCCCGCCAGCATCGTTTTCTCAATTTCCGGCGAGGCGTGCAGTCCCAAGCGGATCACCCGCACGCCCGCCGCCTCAAACAGAGACAGCAGCTCGGCGCAAAGCGGCAGCGTTTTTTCCAGATCGGGCGGATCATATTCCCCCGCGAGGTACCGTTTTGCCAGCCGTGTGTCCGGCAGCACCACCGTGGGATAAATCCGCACCGTATCCGGCTTGCAGGCGATCAGCCGTTTTGCCGTTTCGATACTTCCTGCGGGCGTATCGCCGTAAAGCCCGGTCATCATCTGCACGCCGAGTGACCACCCTGCCGCATGAACACGCTTCGCGGCTTCTTCCACATCGGCGGCGGTATGTCCCCGTTCATTGAGTGCCAGCACCCGGTCGTCCATGCTCTGTGCGCCGAGCTCCACCGCCGTAACGGGATAGCGGGACAACAGTGAGACGGTTTGAGCCGAAAGGGCGTCGGGACGGGTGGAAAACCGGATCCCGGAAAAGCCGTTTTTCCCCACGAAGGGCGCCGCCGCCTCCAGATAGGAGAGCATCAGCTTTGACGGAAGTGCCGTAAAGCTGCCGCCGAAAAAGGCGATCTCGGCGCCGGGCAAAGCCTCGGCTTCGGATAAAGCCGCCGCCACCTCCGCGGGCGAGGGCGGTATTTTTGTTTCGGCAATGGTCTGCTGATCGCAGAAGCTGCACCGGTGGGGACAGCCGAGATGGGGAATAAAAAAGGCGAAATTAGCGTGTTTCATAGCCCATTAAGCTGAGCGCTTCACCGGCGGCGTTTTGCTCCGCCTGCTTTTTGCTTCTGCCCGTGCCGCGGCCGATCACATTGGAATTGAGCCGCACCTCCACGCAGAACACCTTGTTGTGATCAGGACCCGATTCGTCCACCACCACATATTCCACTGTTTCCTCTTTATTTTTCTGCACCAGCTCCTGCAAGGCGGTTTTATAATCCCCCAGCACCCGCAATCCGTCCGGTTCCAGATGCTTCGGGATAAACCGCAGGACATGCGCCCTGGCAGGCTCCATGCCGCCGTCAAGATAAATAGCTGCCAACAACGCCTCGAATGCGTCCGCCACCATCGAGGGTCGCTCCCGCCCGCCGGTCAGTTCCTCGCCCTTTCCGAGCCGGAGATACCGACCCAATTCGATTTTGCCGGAAAAGCGGAACAGTGCCTGCTCGCAAACCAGTGCGGCACGAAGACGGGTCAGCTCCCCTTCAGGCAGATCGGGATAACGGGCATAGAGATATTCCGCTACAATGATCGACAGCACCGAGTCGCCCAGAAACTCCAGCCGCTCGTTGTTTTTGCCGTGTGCGCTGAACGACGAATGGGTAAGCGCCTCCTCCAGCAAAGACGGATCGTGAAAGGTATAGCCCAACTTCCGTTCCAGTTCAGTCATGCTCCTGCTCCTCCCGCAGGCTGTTTGCGATCTCCTCGGTCACGCGCTGTTCCACACATGCCATCGCCTGCCGGATCGCGTGTTTGAACGCATTGGCGTTCGAGCTGCCGTGCGCCTTGATAACCGGTTTGGAAATGCCCAGCAGAGGCGCGCCGCCGTATTCGGTATAATCCATCTTTTTCTTGAACGCCTGAATGGGTTTCATCAGCATCAGCGCGGACAGCTTGCCGCGCAGACTGCTTTTGAAGATGTCCTTCAGGTTTTTGCTCATCATCAGCCCGACGCCTTCGGTGAGCTTTAATACCACATTGCCGGTAAAGCCGTCCGCCACCGCCACATCAAAGGCGCCGCAGGCAAGGTCGCGCGCTTCGGCGTTGCCGGTAAAGTGGATGGGCGCTTGTGACAGCAGGCGGTATGCCGCAAGCTGCAGGTCGCCGCCCTTGGTTTCCTCACTGCCGATATTGATTAAGCCGACCCGCGGCTTTTCCACATGGAGAATACGGTTCATATAAACTGAGCCCATAATGGCAAACTGCAAAAGCATTTCGGGACGGCAGTCGAGATTGGCGCCGCCGTCGAGCAGGATATAGCAGCCGCTGTCGGTCGGCAGAATGGGAGCCAGCGCCGCCCGTTTGATCCCCTTGATCCGTTTGACCCGCATGGTAGCGCCCACCACCAGCGCGGCGGTAGAGCCTGCGCTGACAAAGGCGTCCCCCTCGCCATCGGTCAAAAGCCCAAAGCCCACGCCCATCGAGCAGTTCTTTTTATCGCGGCAGACAAGCATCGGGTCGTCCTCGATATCAATCACGCCGTCGGCCGGTACCAATGTAATACCGGCAAGCGATATCTGATGCTCCGCCGCCGTTTTTTTCAGCGCATCGGGATCTCCGGTCAAAAGGATCTGTGCATGAAGCTCCCGCACGGCGGCGGCACAGCCCTCCAGCACGGCAAGCGGCGCGTGATCGCCGCCGTATCCGTCCACGATAATTTTCATGTGATCTCACCTCTGCAACATCAGAGTAGGCGGGCAGGCATACCTGCCCATGCTGTATTATTATAGCAAACGATGATGAAAAGTACAAGGGTTTTTGCAAAACAAAACAGACGGCTTTCGCCGTCTGTTGAGCGTGTCGCTAACGCTGCCACGCTTCGAAGGACAAACAAAATCACTGCGGCTCGTTTCACTCGCCTTGTTCTTTGTTTGCTCTCTTGCGGTTCCCAATTTTGCTTTTGCTCGCGATGACGCTCGCGCAAAATTGACCGCGGCGCCATTCCCGCCTCGCTGTTTCGCCCGCTGGGCGCGCTTCGGCGGCAAAGCCCCCGATCCCCCCTTTTCGTCGAAAACCGGCTTGGCTTGTGCCAATGCTGACACCGCCTGCGCCGGTTTTCTCTCAGGGTGTCACGGAAGGCGGCAACTGGACGGCCTCCGTGACGAATTAAAATTTTCTTTTTGTTATTACTTTTTCGTAGAATAAGGGGATTTACTTCAAAAAATTCTTTGTTCTTTTTCGCCCGCTTATCCGTCGAAGCGTTTTTGCTGGCGGATATCCTGTCCGAGAAAACGGAGATTCAGATAACTGGACGCCAGCCGTGATACCACCCGCTGGGTATACCGTTCCTCCAGCTCCTGCCAGCTTAAATTCGTGCTGATGATGGTAGGAATTCCGTGTGCAAGGCGGGCGTCGATAAGCTGATAGATCATCGCCGCCGTAAAGGAGGACGGAAATTCCGAGCCGAGATCGTCAATAATCAGCAGATCGCAGTCCAGCAAGACGTCCAGCGTGTCGTCAGACTGCTCGCGGGAAAAATGCTCCCGCTCCAACTGCCGCAGATGCTCCTGCGCAGAACCGTACCGCACGACATACCCTTTTTTGGCCGCCTCCTGCGCAACGGCAAGGGAAAGATGCGTTTTCCCAAGTCCGGTTTTGCCGAGAAACAGCAGGCTGTCCGATTGGCGGGTAAAGCCGTCGGCATAGTGGCGGCAGTATTCGAGGATCTGCCCCATGTGTTCCGCCGGCACCACGCCGGTCTCCCGATCGGTGCGGTCGGAATAATAAGTAAGCGAAAAATCGTCAAAAGAATAACCCTGCAGCGTATGCGCTTTTTGAAGCTCGGAGAGCATCCACTCGCTTTTCAGCGCGGCAAGGCAGCCGCACGCCCTCCCGTTTACATATCCGACGTCGTGGCAGACCGGGCAGGTGTAAGCCGGCTCGAGGTAATCCGCGGGATAACCGTTCTCCGCAAGAAGCCGCTTGAGATTTTCCTCCGCTCTTTTATTCTCCGCTCGCAGGGCGGCAATCGCCTCGTCACGCTTTTCCCCGCCCCGCACAATGATCCGCGCCAAACGGCCCCTGGTCGCGGTCAGCGTGTCCCTGCAAAGGGAAAACGCCGGTATCTGCCGGTTGAGCCGGTCGATCCGATGCTCGACCACATCAACCGCATACTGCCGCCGTCTTGCAAGCTCCTGCAGGGCGGCGCTTTGTAATTTTTCTCTCGACGTCATCGTTCATTCTCCCGTGCTTTTGATCGGCGGTACCTGAAGTCCCAACCGATCCAGTTTTTCGGTCTGATAGGACGGCTCCCGCCGGATCCGCCCGTTTGCCGGTTTTGCCTCGCCGGTTATATCCTCCGGCGTTTTGAAGTTTTTATCATGCCATGAGCTTAAAATCGTATTGATATAGGGAAAGGAGCAGGACGCGATCGCGTCGACCGTCCGTTCATATGCGGCAAGTATCATCTTCATATCATAGCCGTATTCCTCTGTCCAGACGCGGATATAGTCCGTCTCCTTTTTGCTGAGCTTCCGGCTGCCCAGCCCGAACGCCGAGCGGATCTGCCCGGTGACCTGCTTTTGCTCCTGCATCCGGTGGAGCCGCTCCTCGGCTTTTTCCAGCGTGTCGATCCCCTCGTCCGACCACGCCCTTGCCACCGAATCCAGGTACCGGGCGCCGGTCTTCCCCTCCGTCACACAGTAGGAGATCAGCATCAGGATCACATCGACCGGCAGACGGCGGTTCTGGTACATGGCGACCACGCTCTGCTGCTCGGCGGTGGAAAGGGGACGGCCGTAGCACTGCTCGGCCAGATCGACCAGCTCCCGCAGGACACGGTGCTCGTCCAGCTTGCGGGCGATCTGCTCCCCGGTGACCGACTGCGGCTTTATCTGTTCGGGGATTTCCTCATCGCTTTGCAAAAAGCCCTCCCCGACCCAATAGGAAAGAATGCCCGAAAGCTCCGTTTCGGAAAGGGAGAGCGCCTTGGCAAGGGCAGGCAGATCCCTTCCCTGCTCGGGATAGCGGAACAGCCAAATCAGTACCTTTAATTCCTCCCCGCTGACGCGGGTGAGGTACTCGTCCGCCAACTCCGTCGGAACGGCGAACACCCCAGTAAAACGATGCAGATCAGGACGCACAGCCATTCCGATCCCTCCTTTTTGTCGATAGGGTTTTATTTTAGCACAACCGCCCGTATTTTTCAAGGGCAAAAAGTTCGGACTTCCGCTTTACATTCCATAGAATTTTTGTTATACTGAAAGTAGTAATTCTATGCCGAAAGAAAGGAGGTCATCCTATGCGCATCGCACTTTTTACCGAAACCTATCTTCCCTATATCAACGGGGTCGTGACCCATGTGAAATCCCTCAAAGAAGGGCTGGAAAAGCAGGGACATGAGGTGCTGGTGGTGACCGCCGATCCGCACACCAACCACCACTATCTCAAGGACAAGGTGCTTCACTGTCCCGCGAAAAGCATCAAGCGGTTTTACAATTTCGGCATGGCATTCCCCTTTTCCCACACCCGGCTGCAATACCTCCGTGCCTTTGATCCCGACATCATCCACATTCATCAGGAGTTCGGCATCGGTTACTCCGGTATGCAGATCGCGAAAATTCTCAAAAAGCCGCTGGTTTACACCCTGCACACCATGTATGACGATTACCTTTACTATGTCGCGCCGCGGCCGCTGATCCCCCTTGTCAAAAAGTTTTCTCACCGCTATGCCCATTTTCTTGCCGACTCGGCAGTCTGTCTGACCGGCCCTTCCAAAAAGGTGGAGGAGTATTTCCGGGAATGCGGGATCGACAAGGACGTGAGCGTGATCCCCAATCCGGTCGAGCTGGATACCTTTGATCCCGCCGGCGTTTCCGAAGCGGAGATCGCCGCCTGCCGCGCGAAATACGGGCTTGCCGTCACGGACACTGTCGCCTGCTTCTGCGGCAGACTGGGACAGGAAAAAAGCGTGGATATTCTGCTGGACTACTGGAAGAAAGCGGTCAGCCCAAAAGACGGCTGCAAGCTGATGATCATCGGGGACGGTCCGGCGCGTCCGGCGCTGGAGGAGCAGGCAGCCGCATTGGGGATCGCCGATCAGGTCATCTTCACCGGCGCGATCCGGCATAACGACCTGCCGCCCTACTACGCCTGCTGCGACCTTTACATCACCGCCTCCCTCTCCGACACCAACTCCATCTCGATGCTGGAGGGGATGGCAAGCGGACTGCCGGTTCTGCAGCGGAACGATCCGCTCAACGAAGGGCAGGTAGAAAACGGGATCAACGGATATATTTTCGGCACTCCGGCGGAAATGCGC
>CANQKG010000020.1 GCA_947624425.1 uncultured Clostridia bacterium
GCAGCGAGATCTCGCCCGAAGCAAAGGCGGACATAATCATATCCTTTTCGGAGGCCTTCAGCTGTCCGTGGAGGATCCCGACCGAATAGCCCGCAAAGGCGGTTTTGGACGCCTGCTCGGCATACTGCAGCACCGATGTGAGGGCTTCCTCGCCGTCCTCCTCGATCCGGGGGCAGACAAGATAGGCGGCGTTTCCCCGATCCAGCTCCTTACGGATCAGGCCGAACGCCCGCTGCCGCAGGCGGGAATCGATACAATAGGTGGCGACCGGCTTTCTGCCGCCGGGCAGCTCGGTGATCTGGGAGACCTGCAAATCCCCGTAGCAAAACAGCGCCAGTGTGCGGGGGATCGGCGTGGCGGACATGACCGCCAGATGAGGCGCGTCCCCCTTTGCGGCGAGAGCGGCACGCTGCGCCACCCCGAATCGGTGCTGTTCATCGGTGATCACAAGCCCCAGCCGGGCAAAGCGGGTGGCGTCCTGAAGCAGGGCGTGGGTGCCGATCACCAGATCGACCTCTCCTGCCGCCAGCGCCTGCCGCACCGCCTTTTTCTCACCGGCGGTCATGCTGCCGGTGAGCAGCCGTACCCGCACCGACAGCGGCGCGAGCGCCTTTTGGAAGGTTTCCAGATGCTGCCGTGCCAGCAGCTCGGTCGGCGCCATGCAGGCGGACTGGTACCCCGCTTTTGCGACGGCATAGGTGAGCGCCGCCGCCACCATCGTTTTGCCGCAGCCCACGTCCCCCTGGATCAGCCGGTGCATCTGCCGCCCCGAAGCCATATCGGCAAGGCAGTCGGAGATGGCGGCGCGCTGTCCGCCGGTCAGGGTGAAGGGTAACTGCTCCAAAAAGGGCGTGAGATCGGTGTGACCGATCACCGCACCGGCACGGCGGGCGGCGGCGCTTTCCTGCGAAAGCAGCGCCAGCTCGCAGATAAAAAGCTCCTCAAACGAAAGCTGGCGGCGCGCTGCCTCCGCCTCTTTTTGCGAGGCGGGAAAGTGGATCATCCGCAGCGCCTTTTCGCGGGAGAAAAACCCCTGCTCTTGACGCACCGCCGGCGGGAGCAATTCGGGAACCGAAAGTCCGTCCAGCGCGCGGGCGATATCCCGCCGCAGCCGAAACTGTCCCAGTCCCGCCGTCAGCGGATAGACAGGCAGCAGTCCCGTTGTGCTGCCGGGCAGGATCAGGGGATTGGTCATCTCCGCGCCGGTCAGCCGCAGCGCCGCCTTTCCGTAAAAAAGATATTCCTGCCCGACTTTCAGCTTTTCGAACGCATACCGGGCGTTGAAGATCACGATCTCCAGTCGGCGGTCGTTTGCGAGCGCCGACGCTTTATAGACCGTCATGCCGCGTTTCAGCCGCTGACCCGCCTGCTTGCGGGTCACCATGGCGCGGACCAGCACGGGGACGTCCTCATCGGGAGAGGGCGGGAAGACGGGATCGGTGCAGTCAAGGTACCGGCGGGGATAGTGGGTCACAAGGTCGCCCAGCGTGTAAATGCCGAGCTTGCGGTAGAGCTTTTCTCCGGCCGGCCCCACGCCGGGCAGCGCCGTGATCGGATCGGACAGTGCGTACATTAAGGCGCCTCCTATCCGATCAGGGAGATCATCCGCTGCATCAGGCCATCCGAACGGGTGGCGGAGATGTTGTTCATGATGAGCAGATCGTCCGCGCCGACACTCTCACAAAACGCGGCGAGCTTTTCACTGCGCACCTTGTTGAAGTAGCGGTAATCCACCACGTAGACCTCCCGGTAATTGCCGGTCAGAAACGGCACAAAGGCGTTCCCGAACGATTCCTTGACCACTACGCAGGTCTTCCCCTCGGGGAGATTGGGATTGCGGATCACGCTCAGCGGGTTATCGCCGCCGATAAAGGTGGAATAAAGGGCGGATTGGTTCCAGCCGGTGACGTCCTGCACGATCCCGACCGTCATGGAAGCGCCGGAGTTTTCGGTGATCTCGATGTCGTTGGTGTCGGCCGGCCGATAGGTGTAAATCTCATCCGGATGGGCGGCAAGCGCGCCGTTCATGCCGGTATCGGTATAAAACGAGCCGAGAAATCCGCCGATGACCGCCTCGGTGAAATCGGAGAGAGGCGTCGGCTCAAATCCGGCCGCCTGCGCATACTGCCGGTAGGCGATATAGGCGCCCTTTGCCGTCCAGTGGTGGTCGGTGCGGAAATAGATATAGTCGTCCTTCTCCGCTTGGAGCGGCTGATACACGTCGACCGGCGTGATCCCGCTCCCGAGCGAGCCGTAGAGGTATTCGATCGCCTTTTTCTGGTCGGAGGTGTTGACGTTCTTTCGGAAGGATTCGGGCAGCATGATATCCATGCCGGTGGGGATCACCATCTCATAAGCCTGCGTTTTCCCCGCAAGCTGTCCGCCCAGCTTATTGAGCGCGGCGGTGTATTTGTCCGCCGTGGACTGGACAAAGTTATAGTATTCGTACGCCGCGTCTCCCACCACCAGCACCGCGCCGAGATCCTGGGTGGGCAGGTCGACCGTTTCCTCCTCGGAGGGGACCGCCTCTTCCGCCAAAGCCGCCTCGTCGGCGGCCGAAGCGGCCGATTCGGTCGGAGCGGGCGGCGCGTCGGGAATATCGTCCGCGGCCGCCACCTCGCCGTGTACCGTGGCGGAGGAAAGCCCGTAAAGGGAACGGATCCGGGTATTCACCGACAAAAATCCCTCCCGAAACGGAAAGGTGTCGGCAAACCATGTGTTGATATCGTCAAAAAAGCTGCCGCTCACCAGCGCCGAAAGGGAAAACTTCGGGAATTTTGCCAGCTCCCGCTTTTCCAGCTCGGAATAGCTCGGGCGGAGGAAGAATAAAAGGGAGCAGAACGCCAGCATAAAGAGCAGCAGGAAAAACGCCGCCACGGTCAGCAGCGCACCCTGCTTCAGCCGCTTCTCCCGCTTGCGGGCGGCGGCACGCGCTTTTCTGTCCGAAAAAGGCGCTTCGGGCATTTTCTTCCCCTCCTCTAAAACTGAAAATACAAAAACGGATTATAGCTGTTCCCCACCAGCGCGGCGGTGGAGCAAAACAGCAGCAGTACCGCGCAGGCCGCGCGGCCAAGGGCGTAAACGCCGTATCCCGCGTTGTCGCCGAGCTTCCGGCGGACAAAAGCACCCAGCCGTGCGACCAGCGGCGTGACCGCAACGATGGCCGCCAGCAGGAAAAACAGGTGCCCTTTCAGCGCGGAGAAGGTCTCAAAATCGGAAAAGCCGTTCCCGTTGAGGCCAAACATCCCCCGCAGCGTCACGCCTGCCAGACTGAGGTTCTCGAACCGGAACAAGATCCAGCCGAAATAGACCACCGCCAGCAGGTACAGCCGCCGGATCGCCATATGACAGCGGGGCAGAGCCTCGGCAAGAACCGTTCGCTCCAGCATCAGGAAAACGAAAAAGTACAGTCCCCAAAGCATATAGTTCCAGCTTGCGCCGTGCCAGAAGCCGGTCAGCGTCCAGACGATCAGCAGGTTGCGGTAGGTGCGCAGCTTCCCCTGTCGGCTGCCGCCGAGCGGGATATACACATAGTCCCGGAAAAAGTAGGAGAGGGACATATGCCACCGCCGCCAGAAATCGGTGACCGAGGAGGCGGTATAAGGGTAGTTGAAGTTTTCCTTATAATGAAAGCCCAGCATCCGTCCCATCCCGATCGCCATATCGGAATAGGCCGAAAAGTCAAGGTAGATCTGCAGCATGAAGGCCAGCATCCCCAGCCAAAGCGACAGCGCGGGCTTTCCGGCAAGGACAGCGGCGGCGTCCGCTCCGGCGGCGGCAGCGTCCGAGATCAGCAGGCTGTCCGCCAGCGCGCCGCAGGGATTGGCAAGCAGCGCCTTTTTCCCCAGCCCCACCGTGAACCGGGTGACGCCGGCGTAAATATCCGTAATATCCGTCTTGCGGTTCCACAGCTCCCGCTCGATATCGCGGTACCGCACGATGGGTCCCGCAATACACTGGTGGAAGAGGCTGACGTAGAGAAGCAGAGTGGAAAAATCCCGCTGTGCCTTAACCTCGCCACGGTAGACGTCCACGGCATAGGAAATAAGCTGGAAGGTGTAAAAGGAAATGCCGATCGGCAGCAGGATCTGCGGTACCGTTTCGGGAAAGCCGGTCAAAAGCTTCAGGTTCTGCAGGAAAAAGGTTCCGTATTTGAAGACGCCCAGCAGTCCGAGATCGACCGCGCATACGGCGGCAACGCCAAGCTTTGCCGCCCGCTTCCTGCCGCGGCGGAGGGACACCCCGATCCGCAGGGCGAGTACCCAGTCGGCAAACGCCATCCCCACCAGAAGCAGAACGTAAACAGGCTCTCCCCAGGCGTAAAAGACCAGAGAGAAGATCATCATGACCGTATTTTTCTGCCGCATGGTTTTCGCCAGCGCATAGGCGATCAGGTTGGCGGGCAGGAATAAATAGAGAAAAAACAGGCTGGAAAAAACCAATTATCTCACCTTCCGGTCGAAGGCCGCTTTGGGCGGCTGTTTCGTTTTTCATTTATATGACATACAGCTTCAGTTTACCATAGGTTGCCGAAAAAAGCAACTTTTCCGACAATGAAAAAGCGTTTAGCCCTCCGCCGCCTCTTGCGGTTTTTCGTCAGGCTCGGTGGTGTTTGAATCCCTCCACCATGCTGCGCATGGTCCCCCTCCCTTTCACAAGGGAGGCTCTGGCGACCATATTAGCTTTGATAAAAATTTTAGCATAATATGCTGACAAAGGATGATACCGAACCGGCTGACGGAAGATTTTATTGTTACACTTATCCTTTTTCAGCCGCTATGCTGTCGTTTCTGTCAAAACCTCCCTTGTCAAAGGGAGGGGGACCGCGCTTTGCGCGGTGGTGGGATTCAAAAAGCACCAAGCAAAACTCAGAACCGCAAGGGAGGGGGACCGCGCTAAAGCGCGGTGGAGGGATTCAAAACAAAAAGCGCTCAACAGCCATATCAGTGAACAAAACCCCCGAAGCGGCTCAGCCGCTTCGGGGGTTTTGGCGTGTCCTTCTATTCTCAGTCGTCAATACTCATGGCGGTATCGAACAGCTGACCGACCTCCTCGCTCGGCGCTTTGGTGCAGAGGGTGACGATCACCGCCGCCAGCAGACCTGCCGCGAAGCCGGGCAGGATCTCATAAATCTTGGTAGAGGAAAGCCAGATGTACCAGCAGATATCCACAACGCCGCCTGCCACGATACCGGCGACAGCGCCTTTGAAGCTGAACCGCCGCCAGAACAGGCTCAGCAAAATGACCGGACCGAACGCCGCACCGAACACGCCCCATGCGTTGGAAACCAGATCCATGATCGAGCCGGTATTGGGGTTGGCTGCCACGATCAGCGCCACCACGGTGACGGCAAGCACCACCAGCCGCCCGACCCAGAGCATCTCCCGGTCGCTCGCCTTGTTTTTCCGGATTACCGGCTTATACACGTCGCTTGCAAAAGCGGAGGACGCCGCCAGAAGCTGGCTGTCCGCCGTACTCATCGAAGCGGCCAGCACCGCCGCCAGCAGAATGCCGGAGATCAATGCGGGGAACAGCATACGCACCATCTGGATAAAGACCAGCTCATGATCGGCAATATCGGCGCTCTCGCCGAGGAAAAGCCGCCCGATAATGCCGACCGCCGCGGCGAAGATCACGATCAAAACCGTCCAGGAAATACCGATCGCGGCCGATTTTTTCACTTCCTTCTGGGAGCGCAGCGACATAAACCGAATGATGATATGGGGCATACCGAAGTAGCCGAAGCCCCATGCAAGACCCGATACGATGTCCCGCCAGTCGGTAAACGGATTCCAGAACGCCGTGTTGGAAACGGTATGTACCGGAGTGCCGGTGTTCAGCGCGGCGACGGCAAAGATCGGCGCGATCAGCAGCGCCGCTAAAATCATCAGTCCCTGGAAGAAGTCGGTCCAGCAGACGGCGGAAAATCCGCCGAGGAAGGTGTATCCCACAATGACCGCCGCCGCCAGATACATGGCGACCGAGCTGTCAAGCCCGATGACCGTTTCAAACAGAGTGCCGCATGCCTTGATGCTCGACGCCGCATAGACGGTATACGCCAGCAAGAAGACCACGGCGCAGATGATCTGCAATGCCCGCGATTTGGAGAGAAAGCGGTTAGTCAGGTACTGCGGAATGGTGATCGAGTCGTTCGCCGCGATCGAAAAGCGGCGGAGCCGCGGCGCTTCAATGATCCAGCTGATGGTATAGCCGATCGCCAGTCCCACCGAGATCCACACCTGTCCCAGTCCCAGCGCGTAGATCGAGGTGGGCAGTCCCATCAGCACCCAGGCGCTCATATCGGAGGCGCCGGCGGAAAGTGCCGTGACCCACGGCCCCATCTGCCGTCCACCGAGGAAGTAGGTTTTTTCTCCGCCTCCCTTGGAACGGACAAAGAAAAAGATTCCGATCCCCAGCATAAAAGCAAGGTAGATGATAAATACAACGACCTCGGTCGTATTCATCGGAACATCACTCCAATCATTTACTATGGTAAATTCCTAAAACATTATAGCAGGTTTTCTCTGCCAATGCAAGGCTATTTTAACCGGGCACGGGCATGATTGACCAGCATTTTGTCGTTGTCATAGGTGAGATAGTCGTGAATCTGGTGAAGCTCCACCCATTTGACCCGCGAGATCTCGCCTTCCTGCGGCTTTGCGTCGAATGTTTTGGCGCGGGCGAGGAAGTACACCACATCCTTCATGGTGTCCCGTTTCGGGGAATAGGTCACCACCTCCCGGAACGAGGTATCGAGGATCACCTCGATATTGGTTTCCTCCATGATCTCCCGCAGAGCGGTGTCGCTTTCGGTTTCGCCCGGCTCCATGTGTCCCTTCGGGAAGGACCAGTGGCCGCCGCCCGCGTGCTTGACCAGCAGCAATTCGGTGTTCCCGTGGAACTTCCGGTAGACGATCGCGCCGCAGGATTTTTCAAAGTGCATCTGTCATTCGCTCCTTAAATAAAGTAGTTGCTGGTATCATCATAGCATAAAACACGCCGTATGACCAGCGAAAATCGAAAAAAACGAAGAAGGGCGCAAATCGGGTGAAAGGCGATACCTTGACAAACCCGTTTGATACTGGTATACTGTATGTTGGAGGTTTAGGAACTTCCCATCGTAAGAGTACCGGCGGTATAGGGTACCGCAGCTGATATAGCCGCGCACGGCAGGCTTTTTCACCGATCATAAAGCCCCATTGCATGGCCGTATACCGCCGACAGAATTTGAGAGTGAGCTTGAACCCGATCTGGTACCTCAGCTTGGCGTCACAGGATTTTTGACAGATCGTACATGGAAATTTTGGGCTTTTTTGCTGTGCGGTATGACTGGAAGTGTGTGCCGAGCCGGAGGTGCGATCGTTTCGGTTTGCTCCGGTAAGGAGGGTAATTGTATTGGATGCGATAGCAATCGTGCTGTTGATCGCAGGGCTTGCGGTCGGCGGCGGTGTTTCCGGCATTGTCTGCTTTAAGCAGGGTGAAAAGCACCGTCAGCGTGTGGCAGAGGCGGCGATCGGCAGCGCCGAGGAAGAGGCAAAACGGCTGCTCGGAGACGCGAAAAAAGAAGCGGATCAGAAGAAAAAGGAAATGATGGTCGAGGCAAAGGATCAGATTTTCCAGCTTCGCTCCGACACCGAAAAGGAGCTGAAAGAGCGCCGGAGCGAGGTGTCGCGGCAGGAGCGGCGGATCCAGCAGAAGGAGGAAAACCTCGACAGGCGGCTTGAAAATCTCGAAAAGAAAGAGGAAACGGTACAAAAGAAGCTCAAGACGGCGGAGGAACGGCTGGAGGAGGCCGAGCGGATCCGCAAGAGCGAGATCGACCATCTGGAGAAGATTTCGGGCTACACCGCCGAGCAGGCGAAGGAGCAGCTTTTGAAGTCGCTGGAGGAGCAGCTGACCCACGAAAAGGCGGTGAAGATCGCCGCTTACACCGATCAGCTCAAGCTGGAGGCGGACGAGAAGGCGCGGAATATCCTTTCGCTGGCGATTTCCCGCTGTGCCGCCGACCATGTGGCGGAGTCCACTGTGTCGGTGGTGCCGCTGCCGAACGACGACATGAAGGGCAGGATTATCGGTCGGGAGGGGCGGAACATCCGCGCACTCGAAACGCTGACCGGCGTCGATTTGATTATCGACGATACGCCGGAGGCGATCACGCTGTCCTGCTTCGATCCGGTGCGTCGGGAGATCGCACGGCAGACGCTGGAGCGGCTGATCGCCGACGGGCGGATCCACCCCGCCAGAATCGAGGAAATGGTGGAAAAATCCCGCCGCGAGGTGGAGCATTCGATCCGTGCCGAGGGCGAGCGCGCCGTGATGGAGGCAAACGTCCACGGCGTGCATCACGAGATCGTCAAGCTGCTGGGACGGCTGCAGTACCGTACCAGCTACGGGCAGAACGTCCTCAACCATTCGCTGGAGGTCGCGTATATCGCGGGGATCATGGCTTCCGAGCTGGGGGTAGACGCCAATCTGGCGCGCCGCGCCGGCTTGCTGCATGATATCGGCAAGGCGCTCAGCCATGAGATCGAAGGCTCTCATGTGGACATCGGCGTAGACGTCTGCAAGAAGTATAAGGAGTCCGCCGACGTGATCCATGCGGTGCAGGCGCACCACGGAGATGTGGAGCCGAAAACGGTGGTCGCCTGTCTGGTGCAGGCAGCCGATGCGGTGTCCGCAGCCCGTCCGGGCGCCCGCCGCGAGAATATCGAAAGCTATATCAAGCGTCTGGAAAAGCTGGAGGAGATCGCCAATTCGTTTAGCGGCGTGGAGAAGTCCTTTGCGATCCAGGCGGGACGCGAGATCCGGATCATGGTCAAGCCGGAGGTCGTCAAGGACGAAAAGATGCCGCTGGTTGCCAGAGAAGTGGTACAGCGGATCGAAAACGAGATGGCGTACCCCGGGCAGATCAAGGTACATATCGTGCGGGAAAGCCGCGCGGTGGATTACGCGAAATAAGAAAAACCCCCGCTCAACCGAGCGGGGGTTTTAGTCTGTCGAAAAAGCGGTTTTGAATCCCTCCACCGCGCAAAGCGCGGTCCCCCTCCCTTTGACAAGGGAGGTCTTGACAAAGACGAAAGCTTTGTGGGTTGAAATGGGATTAAGTGAAACAATAAAATCTTCCGGTGTCGCGTCCGTTGATATCTTTTGTCAGCATACTTTGCTAAATTTTTTATCAAAGTTTCTTTGCTCGCCAGTGCCTCCCTTGTGAAAGGGAGGGGGACCATGCTGACGCATGGTGGAGGGATTCACAGTCCGCAAAGCATCATCACAACCGCCACTCCCGCCTCGCTGTTTCGCCCACAGGGCGCGCTTCGGCGGCAAAGCCTTTTCACAAGGGAGGTATTGACAAAGACGGCGGCTTTCGCGTAAACCCGGTTTGTCCCTCGGAGCGCGGTGAAAAAACGATCCGTAACCGAAAATTTCATAAGGAGCAATATTTAGCCATTTTCTTTACCAAGATACTGTTCCGCCTGCAAGCTGAACATACGCGCATAGCCGCCGTTTTGCGCCATGAGTTCCTCGTGGGCGCCCTCTTCGAGAATCTGACCGTTTTCCAAATAATAGATCCTGTCCGCATCGCGTGTGGATGACAGGCGATGAGATATCAATATAACCGTTTTATCCTTTGCCATATCCAAAATCATATGGTTCATTTCATATTCCGAAATGGGATCGAGCGCGCTTGAAGCCTCGTCAAAAACCAATATCTTGTTGGGGTGAACAAACGCCCTTGCGATAGCGAGCTTTTGTTCTTCGCCGCCGGAGAATACGATGCCGTCTTCGGAAAACTCTTTTGAAACGTCGTGATAGATATCTTTGCCTTCTGCCATAATCTTATCGTAAAGCCCCACTTTTTTCAGCACTTTGCGGATGTGCGGCTCATTTTCCTGCGTGACAAAATCCATAGCCACGTTTTCTGCCACGCTTATATGATATAAAGCGAAATCCTGAAACACCGTCCCAAACAATGCGTGGTATTCTTCAAGCGAATAATTTCTGTAATCCTTGCCGCCGAAATACACGCACCCCTGCTTGGGTTCGTATAACCGCATGATAGCTTTGACAAGAGTGGATTTCCCCGCGCCGTTTCGTCCAACAATAGCTATCTTTTGTTTCTGTTCAATTCGCATACAGACATCCCGTAAGATCAAGCGGCTTCGATCGTCATATGTAAACTGTACGGCTTCCATGGCCAAATCAAAGTCTCCGTCTGAGATCGGTATGGGATTTTCCGGTTCAATAATATGAGGCTGCAAGTTAAGAAAATCACGCACATTTTGGATAAAAAGGCTGTGTTCGTTCAGGCGCGGCACAATCTCAATTATACGGCGAAGCGAATATTCCGCGCTGCGAACGGCATTATATAAAGCCACAAAATCCCCGATCATTAGTCTTTTAGACACCGTAATGCTGTATATTAAATAGACATAGGTAGCATACATAACTACAGCCACCTGATTAAACGTTTCCAACATTCCTAAGCCCGCACGACGAACGCCGAATTTTGCCGAAAGCTTGCTCATGTTCTCGTTAGTGGCGACGTATTTAGACAACAAAACCGGAAAGATTTTTGTCAGCTTGATCTCTTTGGCATATTCTTTTTGATAGAGCAACCGTTTGTAATATTCTATTTTTCGGTTTTCCGGCGTTGTTTCCTGCTGAAATTTGAAATTAAGCTTATTGCGCCGCACACTGAGTGGCAGCGATATCACGATTGGCATAAATGTAAATGCGATCAAAATCGGATTCATGGATAAAAGAATCGTTCCCAACCCGAACAGCACTGTGACGGCAGAAAACACAGAAGAAAGATCGTTCAGCACGCCGATGGCTCTTTTGGAGCTTTCTTGTACCGCTTTTGTGTATTGATTGTAAAATTCCGTCTTATCGAAGTATTCAAGATCGATCTGCCGAGCCTTTTGAAACAGCAAAGTATCAAAATATTTGCTTATTTTTAAATCAGAACGAGGGATATAAACGTTGTTGTACCAATCCAAAAAGAAGAGCATAAGCAAGGCGATACCCATAACCGCCGAGGTGACTAAAAACAACCTTGCAAAAGAATATCCGGCCTGAATGCCGTTTATGATATAGCGAAAAAGATATACACTTATGCCGATCTCGATAGCATTTCCGAAAAGCGCGGTGACAAAAGACCAAATCACCCGCGAAGGCGAACATTTCCACAAATGAAAAAGCATAAATCTGATATTCTTCCCAGACCTATATGAAGAACTGTTTCTGTTGCGATGCATAAAATATCACCTCCGATTTTAGCGTCTGCTGCGTAATGCTGCCGCCGAAGCGGCGCCCTGCTTACAAGCACGACCAGGACATCACAACGGGCGGACAGCAATCCTTTACGTCTTTTAAATGCAGACCCTTGCCATATGCTTCCCGAACGATCGCCATCACAAAATAGGAGGTGGCGTCGTTGTATCTGAAAAGTTCCGGAACGGATGTCAGGTGTTTCGGAACCGGCGTTTTCCAAGCGGATACAAACGCCGAAAATTCCTGCCCGATCGCGGATTGGATTTGCTCCGTGGCGCTTTTGATCGCGGCGGACACCCGCTCATATTCCTCCTGTTTCAAAACAGGGATTTTCACACACAGTTTATGATCCGTGCTTCCGATCAAACCCGCTTCTTCCAGCGCGGGGATATTGGCGATCAGCTCGCTCGGGATATCGTTCTCCGCCATTTCTTCCGGCGAAATATCCGTGTAAATACACCAGAGAAACGGAATGATGTGTTTGAAATACAGTTCCCATGAAAAGCCGTATCTGTGAGGATTGTCAAAAAGCGTAGTGTCAAACTCATAAAGACGGACAAGCTTTCTGCCTCCCGCCACAAGCGATTCGGAAGTCCGATGCCCGCCTTGTATCAGGTATTCGGACGCTTCGTTACACTCTTTGGGGTCATATCCCGCCTCAACCGCTGTCGCCTGTGCAATCCATTGTCCGCCGTCTTTACGCTTTGGAAATTTCGGGAATTTCATTTTTCCGGTGATGTAAAACTGCATGTCCTGCAAGGCTTTCAACACGGCGTATCTGTCAAGTCTTGTCCTCTTTTCGGCTCCCATTTCCTGTACAAACGGCATCGCGGCAATCTGTTCCGACATTTTTTCGATGATGCCCCACACCGTATCGAAGTGCCGATGGGCAAAATCAAGCTGTGGCTTAAAGCTCCTGAGCTCGTCCTGCGGCTTTGTGATGATAAAATCCGCATACACCTTGCCGCTGTCCGTTTTTTGCATCAACTCGCCGTCGACGAGCTTTTGGACGATGGGTTCCACATACGCCGCCGGGATGCCGATCGCCTTGGAAAGCTCACTGACCGTCACCGGCTTCTCATAGGCAAGGATCAATAGATTCTGCGCGATCAGATCGTCCTCAACAAGCGACGTCGGCTCGCCCTTCAGACCGTCACAGCCGCCACATGACAGATACAGCTTCCCGGGTAAAATATGGTTTCTTTCCATTTCTTCCAGTCCTTTCTTCATCTGACTGCGACCTGCTGACAGACGGCTTTTGACCGTACCTACGGGAATATGCAGCGCCTCGGCAATCTCCGAAACGCTTTGATCCCCGAAGTAAAAGCGAATGAGGACCTCACGGGTAGTATAGCCGAGAAAATTAAGCTCTTTTCGCACCTCGGCGGCTTCCTGCGAGGATAGATATTCCTCATCTGTTTCCTCGGCGAGATCAGCCATGTCGTCAAAACTCACCGTAATCGGGTATCTGTATTTTCGGCGCAGAGCATCATGGTACTTATGGAAAAGAGTGTTGGTAAGCCAAGTTTTCCGATGCTCAATGATCCCGCCTTGATGCAGATAGTGAAAAGCCGCAAGCAGGGTATCGCCCACAAGGTCTTCGGCGTCCGTCTGCGAATTGCATTTTGACACCGCAAGCCGCATCAGATAATCGTAGTATTGCATGATTTCATCGTTTGCCATCTTTTCCCTGCCTTCCGGAAAGCGTTTGAACGTTCACTTGTATAGTCGCAAAAATTTTATTGTGGTTCGGGGTCGAAATGAAATGATCCGATTTTTGAATAGGGGGTCTGCTGCAAGCGACAGCAAAACGCGCCAAGCGCGGTATGGTACCGCGCTTCGAGGGACAAACCGGGTTTACGCGAAAGCCACCGTCTTTGTCAAGACCTCCCTTGTGAAAGGGCGCTCTTGC
>CANQKG010000021.1 GCA_947624425.1 uncultured Clostridia bacterium
AGCCCAGCTCATACCAGTGCTCATGGCCGCCCTCGCCGTTGACCACATAATATGCTTTCTGCTCGTCCACATTCATGTAGATCTCCAGCGTTTTGACCGCGGTGCGGCCGACTGCCTTTTTGACCTTCGCCAGCACGTCCTGCGCCTTGACCGCCTTGCCGCCAAACTCCACGGTAACGGTGGTCTTGACCTCGGCCTTCTTAGCCGGAGCCTTCTTAGCCGGAGCCTTCTTGGCCGGCGCTTTCTTTTCAGCCTTCTCTGCCGGCTTTTCCGGCGCCGCGGCCTTCACTTCCGCTTCCGGCGCCTTGACAGCCTTCGCGTCTGCTTTTTTGGTTGCCATTCTGATCGCCTCCTTACTGATTTTCTACCCCAATTTTAGCGGCGGAACATCTGCCTGTCAACCGTTTTGACAGAATTTTGCCGTTTTTCGGTAAAATTTGGACAGAAGTACAAAACGCGCCGCAGAAATCGAGAGAAATTGTACTAAAGGTTCACGATTTCGCCCGTGACCTCGCCCGCACAGCCGGCGGCGTTCGCCTCGTCGGTATCCAGATGCATGGCGGCGGCGAACTTATCGCTCACCCGCACCACCACGTCGCCGAAAATGAGGGAGCGCTCCGGCGTTTCGATCTTGACCCAGACCACGTCCTTATCCTTCACATTCTGCTCGGCAGCCTCGGCAGGCGTGAAATGGATATGCCGCTTTGCCACGATCACGCCTTTGTCGATCTCCACCTCGCCGCAGGGACCGATCACCTTGCAGCCCGGCGTATCCTCGATATGGCCCGACTCTCTAATCACGGCGGGAATGCCCAGCGTGCGGGCGTCGGAGGCGGACACCTCCACCTGGGTGGCGGGACGCTCCGGACCCAGAATGCTCATCTTGAGGCTCCCGCGGGGACCTACCACCTCGACCTTCTCCTCGCAGGCAAACTGACCCGGCTGGGAGAGATCCTTTTTGTTGTGCAGCACCGCGTCCTTCCCGAACAGCGTCTCAAAATCCGACCGGCTGACATGGATATGCCGTGCTGATGTTTCGACCATGAATTTCTTGCTCATCCTGCTAACTCCCTTTCACTTGTAAATAAAATTTGCGGGTGCGAGGCCCGTCAAATTCACAGAAATAAATCCCCTGCCAGGTACCGAGCAGCAATTCGCCGTTTAGAATCGGCACCGTGACGCTGCTGCCCACCGCCGTCGCCTTGAGGTGGGCGGCGGAGTTCCCCTCGGCATGGCGGAACTCACTGCGGTCGGGAAATGCGCGGGAAAGCCCCAGCAGCAGATCCCGCGCCACATCGGGATCGGCGTTCTCGTTGATGGTGATACCGGCGGTGGTGTGCGGGCAGTAGACAAGGCAGCTGCCCTCCCGCACGCCGCTTTCCTTTACGAGCTTCCGCACGGCGTCGGTGATCGGCAAAAGCTGCTCCCGCTCGGTATGGAGGGTGTAGGCGCGTGTCATGATTTTTTCCTCCGTTTCTCCTGCCGGACTTTCTTCATATACTTGTGCATCGAATCCAGATGGATCTTTAAAAATTTCATGCTTTTGCCGCTGGCGGCCTCCCACTGATGCTCCACCGAAACGCCGGGATAAAACACAAGCTTCCCGTACTCCGCCACCCGGCGGGAGAGGTCGGCGTCCTCCAGATACATGAAAAACTGCTCGTCAAAGCCGCCGCAGGCCTTGAATACCGAAGTGCGCAGCAGCATAAAGCAGCCGGTGCAGAAAGCGATCTCGGCAGGCTCGGTAAACGTCTCGTCCGAACGGGTGTACGCCGCCCGCACTCCTTTGAGCGGCGGGATCACCTTGGAAAGCCGTCCCAGCACCATGTACCGCACGGTGGGGAGCCGCTTCGGGAGGAACTGCTCGCTGCCGTCGGGATTGGTCACCCGCGGGGTGATAAGCGCCGTATCGGCGTGGCGGTCGAGATAGTCAATGAGCGGCGTGAACACGTCGTCATGAAGCACGATATCGGGATTGACGATCGCGTGGTATTTGGAATCCACCGCCTCCAGCAGCCGGTTGTGTCCGTAGCCGAAGCCGCCGTTTTCGGGGCTTTCGATGACATGAACCAGCGGGAACTGCCGCCGTACCAGCGGCACGGTACCGTCGGTCGAGCCGTTATCCACCACATAAACCTGCATCGGCACGGCGGTATGGCGGTAAAGGCTTTCCAGCAGATTGCAGATTTTGTCCGCACTGTTGTAGGTGACAATGCCGACGCTCAGCTCGGTCATACGGACTCCTCCTTTCCCGGCAGGTGGGACAGCAAGAACCGGCGGGCGATGACTGCCGCCCCGTAAAGCCGGTGCGAAAAGCTGTCGCTGCAAAAACGGTAAAAATCACGGTAAAAGATCCGGGCGCGCGTTCTGCCGCTTTTGGTGTTGTACCGTTCGGCGCCCGAAAAGTTCTGGTAAAGCCCGGTGGGGAACACCAAGATTTTCTTCCCTCTCTTTTTCATCTCCCGCAAAAAGGCGTGATCGACATAATCGAGGAAATACCCCTCGTCATACCGGTAATCGGCAAAGACCCGCGTCCGGATCGCCATGGCGGAGTTGATCCCGCTGACCCGGTTGAGGTCGATCCGATCCGGATCGGCGATCCGGGAGGTGCGCACGCCGTCGAGATAACAGGGAGACAGCAGCCCCAGCTTATCCCGCACGGTGGGAAGATAGATATCCGCGTCGGGCGTTTTTTCCGCCGCACGGCGCAGCGCGGTGAAGTAGGTCCCGTCCAGCTCGGTATCGTCGTCAAACAGGCAGACGATCCCTTCGCCGTCCAGCCGCTCCAGCGCGGCGTTATAGGCCTTCGGCAGACCGACGTTCCCGCCCATCGAAAGGTAGGTGACCTGCCGATATTCCGCCGCGATCTTCTCGTTCCCGCACGGGCGGGTGCTGTTGTCGCAGAGGATCACGGGGATATCCCGCTCGGCCAGAAGAGCGCGCAGCGTGGCGGATTCGGTATAGCTGCGGTTGTAGATCACCACCACCGCAGTGATCGAAAGCCCGCTCATGCGCCGCCCTCCTTTTTGCCGGTCAGCCGGCGGAAAAAGGAGCCCGCCAGCGACAGCAGGTACCGAAACTCATCGGTACGGCAGTAGAGCAGCGCCACGATCCCGTTTGCCGCCACCAGACATACCACGCACCGGAGCAGCAGGGTGACAAGGCTGCTTTCCACCGTGACCAGCCGGCAGAGGAGATAGGTGACGCCGCCCGAAAGCAGGGTGGTGGCAAGGTAGGGCAGCAGCAGCCGGTAATACTCCGAGAAGGGACGCTTGAGGATCCGTTTATAACAGATGTGCGGCAGCACCGTAAGCTCCTTGATGCAGCGGCAGATCAAAATCGAGAAGAACACGCCGAACACGCCGATATACTGCACCAGCAAAACGGACAGCCCGATATTCAGCACGGCCAGCAGCGGATGGAGCCACCGGTCGGGTCTAAACTGCCCGGCAGCGGCGCGAAGTCCGCCCATCGGCTCGGCAAAGCTGGTGATAAAGAAGTTGAGGGAAAGCACCAGCACCGTCCAGACCGAGAACTGCTGCATCTGCGGCATCCAGAAGGACAGGAAGCTGGGAATGATGCAAAACAGGGAAACGGCGCAGAAATTGGCCAGCACATAAACGGTAAAAACCGCCTTTTTGAACGCGGTATAGGCCTGCTGACTGTCGCCGGTCGCCAGCAGGTTCCCGAAGCTGGCGGTAATGCCGGTGGAAACCTGCGCGAACATCAGCACCAGCGTGTTGATGACCAGCAGGTAGTTGGAATAATACCCGGCGATCAGCGCGCCCAGATAATGGGTGATGACCAGCATCGCCGTATTGGTGACAAGATAATTCCCGATATAATGGAGCGCCAGCGCCTTGATGTTGCCGACGATCCCGCCCAGTATCTCGGCCGGAACCTTGAGCTTTTCTTTGATTCGGATGGCGGGGTACCGCCGGTTCGCAATGGCGGCGATCACCAGATTTTCAATCAGGCGGCAGATCACCCGCGCGATCAAAAACAGCAAAAAGCTGTGGGTGGTGAGCAGCAAAACGATCTGGGAAGCGTGGGTCAGCAGGGTCATGACGGTATAAACCGTGGTTACGACATACTGCCGCTGATCCGCAATGATGATCGAGCGCTTATAGGCAAAGAGGTAGGATACCGCCGTGTCCGCCAGAAAGAGCCAGTAGAACACGACCAGCATGCCGGTGGAAACGATCCCGCGGTCCCCTTCGTTTAAAAGCATCGGCAAAAAGGGCGTGACGCAAAGCCCGAGTACCGTGACAATCAGCGCGATCACCTGATAAACCCGGCTGTAAAGCTGCATCAGCGCGGCGACCGCTTTGTTGTCCCCCTCGGCAAGCGGCTTATAGAGGTTGCAGACGATCGCGCTGCCGATCCCGAGCTCGGTTAAACTCAGCATGGTGATGATGCTGGTCAAGGTGGCGTTGATCCCCTGCATCTCGAAGCCGAGCATATCGACAAACACCTTGCGGGAAACAAGCCCGATCAGGGCGATCAGCGCCTGAGACGTCATCCCCATGACGACGTTCAAAATGGAGTATTTCGTCCTCATGCACCCACCTCCGAATCGGTATGCAAAAGCGCCTGCTGCTCCAAATCGGTCGTGATCAGCATCAGATATAAAACGATCGAGATCCCGTTATAGGTCAGCAGCAGCGGATTGGTCTGAACGGTAAAGCCGAATGCAAAAAGCAAAAACAGCCACGCAAAAACCGGGACTGTGCCGCCGCCCCGCTTCACAGAGCGAAGCAGCGCCCACAGCATGGCGACGATCACAAGGAAAAGCAGCCCCACCCCCACGATACCGATCTTCATCAGCAGCGCGGGAAGCTGCATTTCGTAGGAATACGGCGCCTCGTAGGAGCGCAGATATCCCTTGACATAAGAGCCGTAGCCGTACCCGAAGAGGGGACGGCGGGTCCATTTTTGCAGGAGCTTTTTGGTCTGCTCGATCTTGATGTTGTTGGAGATCACCGCGCCGGCGCGGTCAAGCGCCGCCAGCTCGTCCTCCTCTTCCTCTTCCTCCGAAAGGGAATCGGAAAAATCCGAGGTGGAAAAGGAATTGAGAAACCGCACCGACACCATCCGGTCGAACACGGTGGCGTTGAGCAGTAAAATCAAAAGAAAGCAGCCGACCAGAATACCGGCATATCGCATCAGCTCCCTGCCCAGCTTTTGCCGGATGCACCGCACGGCATAGCAGACCGAAAAGGCCGCCAGCCCAAGCAGCGCGCCGTACCAGACCGATTTGGTCATGGTCGCAAGAAGCGCCGTGAGGTACACGGCGAGAGACAGCCCGTCGGCAACGCCGAATTTCGGCAGCCGCCGCAGCACCAGATACACGCCGACCAGCAGATAGATGGAGGTGAGGAAGATCACGCGGGGATAACCGCCGTGACCCAGAATGATCTGCGGGAACTCGGCATTTTCGCCGAAAATGCGGCGGAGAAAGTCAAATGCCTCGCCGATAAACCCGCCGTAGGCAGATTGCCCTATATAGAGAAAAATATGCTGTAAAGCAAAGAGGAATAACACCGCCCGCAGCACACGGTCAAGCTTTTCGGGCGAGAGCTCGCCGCGGCGGATCAAAAAGGCAATGGGGAAATACAGCAAAAGCATACACAGGCAGCCGAACGCCTCGTTTTTGGCGAGGAGGGGACTGCCGCCGCTGAGACGGGGAAAAACAAAAACCGACAGCGCGGTGGAGAAAGAAAACAGCAAAAGCGCCCAGTCGTGGAACCTGAGCGAGCCCAGCACCGCGTCCCGCCTGCGGGAAAAAACCGGGATATGCTCGGTCAGAACCAGCAAAAAGGAATAGAGATAAAGCAAAACGGCGGAAAGCGCAAACAGCAGGATACGGATCGCCGTACCGTGTACCGTGACGACCGTTCCCGCATAGCCGAAGATCAACTCCAGCAAAAACAGCAGACTGACAAACACCGTCAGCCGCTTTCCCCATTTCATCACCTGTGCCATCGGGTCTGCTCCTTTGTTTTTTTCCTGCCGAGCGCTTTGAGGATCCCCACCCGCCAGCGGATCATCTGTCCCACCGAAGCGGGATGGTCGCTGCTCACGTTCCCGCCGTGACGGCGGTAATCGAGCAGCGGCTCGGGCAGCAATGCGACCCCGCCGTGCCGCTCGGCCTGAAGCCCGATCCACTGATCGTGCATCGGCAGCTCCTCCGGGAAGGGGAGGATAAAGGGCAAAAGCTCCCGCCTCAGCGCCATGCAGCTGCCGATATAGGAATTTTTAATCAGGTTTTTCACGATACCGGTGCGGCAGCCCCGCCACGCAAAAAAGGAGGGGTTCACCACATTCAGCGCAGTATCCACGATCCGCGCATCGTGCATCACGACGGCGGTATGCTCCCGCTCAAAGGCAAAAAGCACCTTTTCCACCTTGTCGGGACGCCAGACGTCGTCCTGATCGGAGAGGAAAATGTAGGCGCCCTTTGCCTGAGAAAGTCCCGATTCGAAATTTTTGACCACCCCTTTGCCGGGGCCGTCGATCAGCCGGATCCGGCTGTCGCCGATCCGCCCGACCACCTCTGCCGTCCCGTCGGTCGAAGGGTCAAGGGAGATAATCAGCTCATCCTCCTCTCCCAGCTGGGGAAGAATGGAGGCGATCTGCTCCCCGATAAACGCGGCGCCCTGATAGGCCGCCATCACCACCGAAACGCGGGTCATTTGCCCACACTCGCACGGTAGGCGGCAAAGCTCTGCTGCGCCTTGTCCTTCTCGGACAGCAGGATCTCCATATCCGGCGTGATCGGCCAGTCGATCCCCAGATCGGGGTCGTTCCAAAGCAGTCCGCCCTCGCCGGTCGGATCATAGTAATCGGTACACTTATAGACAAACTCCGCCGTATCGCTCAGCACCAGAAAGCCGTGCGCCAATCCGGCCGGAATGAAAAACTGCTTTTTGTTCTGCTCGCTCAGCGTCACGCCGCAATACTGCCCGAAGGTCGGGCTGTCGGGACGGATATCCACCGCCACGTCGTACACCTCGCCGCGGATCACCCGCACCAGCTTTCCCTGCGGACGGTTCGTTTGGAAGTGCAGCCCGCGCAGCACCCCCTTTTTCGATTTGGACTGATTGTCCTGCACAAACTCAAAGGGGATCCCGCCGGCGGCAAACTCCTCCCGCTGGTAGGTTTCCATAAAGTAACCCCGTTCATCTCCGAACACGGTAGGCTCGATCACATATACGCCCTCGACCGGCGTTTTGTGAAATGTGAATTTTCCCATGATCTTTTCTCCCTTCATCGATGTAATTTCAGCGAAAACAGAAGATCGCCGAAGATCACCCTTGCCCGCAGCTGGGGTCTGAGCGCCGGATAGTGGAGCCAGTAAAGCGGCCAGACAAACGGATTGTGGCCGACAAGGCACTTTTCCCGCAGCTTGAGATAGGCGGCAAAATGGCTGCGGTACCGGATCAGCGCCGGATCGGTAAACGGCTGCGCCTCGAGAAATTTCAGCCGATCCTGCTCCTGCCGGAAGATATCCTGCCGACCCTCGGCGTCCCGCTGTACCTCAAACGCGCCCGTCTTTTTGGTCTGCAGCCCGATGACGTTCCCGCCGTGGAGCCGGTAGCCGATCACCGGACGATCCAGATAATAAAGCTTTCCAAGCATGGCGGCGCAGACGTTCATCTCCCAGTCGTGGGGGAGCAGCCCCTCGGTGCGGGAGAGATAGTATGCCACCGCCTCCCGCCGCACCGCCATGGTGCAGCCGGGCGAAATGTTGGAGCGCAGGATCTCGGCATAGGAGATCTCGGTCAAGCCGCCGGGGTTTACCTTGCGGAAAACAAGCCCGTGGTTCCCGGTGTTCGCCGGATAGGGCATTGGCGGAAGCGGCTTTCCCTCTCCGTCGATCTTCTCAAAGCTGCCGTTGACCGCCATGACCTGCGGGTCGTCTAAAAACACCCGCTCCATGACCTCCAGCTTATCCGCCTTCCAAACGTCGTCCTGGTCGCAGGGGAAGATGATATCCCCCGTCGCCTCGGCAAGCGCCAGCCGGAAATTCCCGATAAACCCGTGATTCTCCTGATGGGCGATCAGCCGCCAGCTTGACAGCCCGTATTCCTCGATATAGGCGGCAATCGCCTCGGCAGTGCCGTCCCCCGAACAGTCGTCCGAGAGGATCACCTCGTCGGGCGCGCGGGTCTGCAGCCGCAGGGAATCCAGCTGCTCGGTCAGGTACGCCTTCCCCCGAAAGGTGGCGGCCACCACAGAAATACGCGCCACTTTTATTTGCCCTCGTACATCTTCTGATAGTAGCTCTGATACGCGCCGGAGGTGACGTGCTCCACCCAGTCCTTATGCTCCAGGTACCACTTGAGGGTCTTTTTGATCCCCACCTCAAAGGTGGTCTCGGGATACCAGCCCAGCGCGTCCTTTATCTTGGTCGGGTCGATCCCGTACCGGCGGTCGTGACCCTTCCGGTCGGTCACATGGGTGATCAAATGCTCGCCCACCTCGGGATCCACATGCTCCTTGATATAGGAGATGATGGTCTTGACGATAAAGATGTTCGGCCGCTCGTTGTGGCCGCCCACATTGTAAACCTCGCCCGGCGCGCCGGAGCGGATCACCATGTCGATCGCCTTGCAGTGATCCTCCACATAAAGCCAGTCCCGCACCTGCATACCGTCCCCGTAGACCGGAAGCGGCTTGTGGTGCAGGGTGTTGTTCATAATGAGCGGGATCAGCTTTTCGGGGAACTGATAGGGACCGTAGTTATTGGAGCATCGGGTGATATTGACCGGGAATTTGTAGGTGTCCGCAAACGCCTTGACAAACAGATCGGCGCTCGCCTTACTGGAGGAATAAGGGCTGTGGGGGTCGAGCGGCGTGGTCTCCATAAAATAGCCGGTCGCGCCCAGCGTGCCGTACACCTCATCGGTGGAGACCTGCAGATACTTCACGCCGTCCCGGTAGGTATCGTCCCCGACCTGCCACGCTTCTTTTGCGCATTGCAGCAGGTTGACGGTACCCATTACGTTGGTTTTGACAAAGATTTGAGGATCGGCGATCGAGCGATCCACATGGCTTTCCGCCGCGAAGTTCACCACATAGTCGATCTCCTCCTCCCGGAAAAGCGCCGAGACCGCCTCCTTATCGCAGATATCCGCCTGCACAAAGCGGTAGTTGGGGTTTTTCTCCACCGCGGCGAGGTTCTCGAGATTGCCCGCATAGGTCAGCTTATCCAGATTGATGATCCGCACGTCGTCATACCGATCCAGCATATAAAGCACGAAGTTTGCGCCGATGAAGCCGGCTCCGCCGGTGACCAGATAGGTTTTCATGTTACTTTTCCTCCTGTAATGTTACAAAGTCGTGCAGGGCGTCTTCCCACTGCCGCATCTCGTCTCCCACCGTGACCGAAAGCATCAGGTTCCTCAGAGAGGAGAACTTCGGCCGCGGGGTTTTGCTCGGATATTCCTCGCTTGTGACCGGCAGCACCCGGCAGGAAAGTCCCGATTCCTCCATGATGCGGGCCGCAAACTCGTACCAGCTGCATTCTCCCGCGCCGGTGCAGTGGTAGACGCCGTACGCCTCGGTGACCGCCAGCTTGCAGAGGTGATGGGCAAGGTCGTTTGCATTGGTGGGATTTCCGCGCTGGTCGCTGACCACCGTGATCTGATCCTTTTCCCGTCCCAGCCGCTGCATGGTTTTTACAAAGTTATTGCCGTACTGCCCGTAAAGCCATGCCGTTCGCACCACAAAGCTTTTGGGGCAATGGCGCAGCACCGCCTGCTCGCCGTACAGCTTTGACTTGCCGTAAACGGTACGCGGATCAACAGCGTCCCATTCGCAGCGCGGCGTGTCCCCGTCTCCCCGAAAAACATAGTCGGTCGAAACATGAAGAAGCTTTGCGCCACACTCTGCCGACGCGATCGCCAAATTCTGCGGGCCGATCCCGTTTACCAGCATCGCCGTTTCATACTGCGTTTCACAGCCGTCCACATTGGTCATCGCCGCACAGTTTATCACCGCATCGGGACGGCAGTCGGCAAAAAACCGCCGCACCGCCGTGAGATCGGTGATATCAAGCTCGTCCACGTCGACCGCCGTGAGCTTGGCGTCAAGCAGCTCGTCGGGCAGCGCGCCCAGCCGGCTTTTGCCGTTTTGCAGGATCTCGCAAAGCTCCCTGCCAAGCTGTCCCTTGCCGCCGGTAATCAGTAGCTTCATCTTATGCTTCCTTTCCCGCCAGACGCATCAGATACTGCCCGTACTCGGTGGTTTTCAGATGCTCCGCCTGTGCCAGTAGTTTCTCCCGACCGATAAAGCCGTTATTGTAGGCGATCTCCTCCAGACACGCCACGTAAAGCCCCTGTCTGGTCTGCACCGCCTCGATAAAGTTCGCGGCGGCAAGCATCGAGCGGTGGTTCCCGGTGTCCAGCCACGCCATGCCGCGCCCGAACAGCTCCACCTTCAAGGTGCCGCGGCGGAGATACTCGTTATTCACCGAGGTGATCTCCAGCTCGCCCCGCGCGGAAGGCTTGACGTTCCTCGCGATCTCGATCACATCGTTATCGTAGAAGTAAAGCCCCGGCACCGCGTAATTCGATTTCGGCTTGACCGGTTTTTCCTCGATCGAGAGCACGTTCCAGTTTTTATCGTATTCCACCACGCCGAAATCGGTGGGATTGCTGACATGATAGCCGAATATCGTCGCGCCGGAGGTTCTTGCGGCGGCGGCGCCGAGACGCTCGGTAAAGCCGTAGCCGTAGAAGATGTTGTCGCCCAGCACCAGACATACGCTGTCGTCCCCGATAAAATCGGCGCCGATGATAAACGCCTCCGCCAGCCCGTTGGGCGCCGCCTGCTCGGCATAGCTGATCTGCATACCAAGCTGACTGCCGTCCCCGAACAGCTCCCGATAGCCGGGCAGATCCCGCGGTGTGGAGATGATCAGCACCTCTTTGATTTTGGCAAGCATCAAGGTGGACATCGGGTAATAGATCATCGGTTTATCGTAAACCGTGAGCATCTGCTTGGAAACTGCCAGCGTGGACGGATAGAGTCTCGTACCCGCTCCGCCCGCTAAAATAATTCCCTTCATTCGGTCGGGCTCCTTTCGCAAAAAAGGCGGCAGCGGCATACCGCCCGTATTTTCACTATTTTACTATAAAATACCGTATATTGTCAACCTTTCGGTTCGCGCGCATAGCTGGTACTCGCCGCCGGTTTTCCGAAGGAAGATAAGAGCTTTCGCGTCTGCTGTGGAATTGCGGTTTTCAGAAAGCCAAGTGGTGTTTGAATCCCACCACCGCGCTTTAGCGCGGTCCCCCTCCCTTTGACAAGGGAGGCTCTGGCGACCAAAGAGATTTTGATAAAAATTTTAGCAAAACAAGCTGACAGAAGATGATACCGAACCGGCTAACGGAAGATTTAATTATTTCACTTATACCATTTCAAGCCGCTGTGCTGCCGTTTTTGTCAAAACCTCCCTTGTCAAAGGGAGGGGGACCATGCGCAGCATGGTGGAGGGATTCATAATGGTTCAAGGAAGAGGTTTTCCTATTATCACACAGTATCAAAAGAACACCGGCGGCAGGCTTTCTGTGCTGCGGTGTTCTTTGTTTTGCTTTTGCACTTATGCCGCATACAGGCACGCTCGAGGTCTCGCCGCGATACCGACAGCGGAAGTTTTTCTAAATGGAGCCAAGAGGGGAAAATCTTTTTTAAAAAAGATTTTCCCCTCTTATGATCATATTTCTCTGTCAGCCCAGCGTCAGGGCGAGCTGCTTGCCGCCCAAAATATGAAAATGCAGGTGCGGCACCGTTTGACCGCTTGCCGCGCCGATATTGGTGACCACACGGTAGCCGTCCTGTGCGATCCCCTTTTCGCGGGCGATTTTTGCCGCCACCGCAAGGCAGTGCGCCGCCAGTGGCGCATTTTCCTCATTCACCCCGTCGAGGGATGGGATATGCTCCTTCGGGATCACCAGGATATGCACCGGCGCCATCGGATTGATATCCAAAAACGCCAGCACCTTTTCGTCCTCATACACCTTGGCAGAGGGAATTTCCCCCGCGATAATCTTACAAAACAGACAATCTGCCATTTTCTTACCCTCCGATCACTTTCGTTACAACAGGTACAAGCTCTGCCAGCGCGTCGCTAAGCTTCGCCGGGTCGGGAATACCCGCCATGGCGGAATCGGGACGTCCGCCGCCGCGTCCGCCTGCCAGTGCCGCGACCTCGCGGACGATATTGCCGGCGTGTGCGCCCGCTGCCACCGCGTCCTTACCGCAGACGCAAAGCATACTGCATTTCCCGTTTGCCTGTGAGCAGATCACCGCCACCAGATCGGGATATTTGTCCCGCAGAAGATCGCCCATCTGCCGCAGCGCGTTCGGCTCGAGATCAGGCAGCTTTGCGCCCACTGCCCGCACGCTGCCGACCGGCACCGCCGCCTTGGCGATGCTCTTTGCCTGCGCTGCCGCGTCCGCCGCCGTATGTGCGGCGAGCTTATGCTGCAGCTCCTTCAGCTCCGCCGCCTGTGCGCGGATCTTCCCCGCCAATTCGGCAGGAGTCGCCTTTGCCGCCGCCGCCGCTTCCCGCAGTGTTTGCTCCGTTTCGTGCAGCAGCTTCAGCACGCCGCCGCCGGTCACCGCCTCGATCCGGCGGACGCCCGCCGCGACCGAGCTTTCACTCACGATCTTAAACAGTCCCAGCTCGGCGGTGTTATGCACATGGGTGCCGCCGCAAAGCTCCATCGATTCGTCCCCGATCTTGCAGACCCGCACGATATCGCCGTATTTCTCCGAGAACAGCGATATCGTGCGGGTCTGCAAGATCG
>CANQKG010000022.1 GCA_947624425.1 uncultured Clostridia bacterium
CCCATTGATTCCATTCAGTCGCACTGCGGCTGCCGCCTTTGAATCCCTGTGCGGCCAGCGCCTGTTTGAGTGATACACGCGTCTCCAGTCCCCGTTTGCTGCCCGTTGTAAAGGGAACAAAATCAATGTGCAGGTGCGGCGTTGCCTCGTCCATGTGAAGATGCGCGGAAAACACATACAGATTTGGGTTCCGTTGCTGAAAGCCATGATAATATTCGTCCAGGATCTGCTTTGCCAGCTGTCCGTTTTCACTTTGCGCATTCATATCTTCAACATTTCCAATCTGTAAAATGACTTCGTGAAAGACCTTCTCCTGCTTTCCGCTTCGTATTTTTTCGTAATAATCTTCAATGCGCCTGTCTGCTCTTGTCTGTTTTTCATTATACTGCTTCAAGGCTTTATCAAAGAGGCCTCGATATACGGCTTTAATATTCTGATTGCAATAATCAATATTAAATTGCGTCCGTTCGCCATCGACATTTTCCGCTTTGAAAGCGCGGCTGTTATGATTGGCAGAACCTTTTCCGACCATCACGCTGATCGTTCTTTTCAATGTCATCCTCCTTTCCCGCTGCGGAGCGGCAGGCGGCTTTGCTGCCGCCGGTGCGGGAGGATCCGCCGGAGGAGGAAGTGAAAGCGGCGGTAGAAAAGTGCGGCAAAATGGATTTTATCCTCACGCCCGACACGCTTTGGATCCATGGGGGCGACTTTATCGCACGGTATCCGATCGACCGGGCAAAGGCGCTTTTGTCACTTAGTTGCCCGAAGCGCACCGCCGAGGCAAAGGCGGTATATGAAGCGGGCTTTTGGATCGAGGGGATCACCTTTGATGTAAGCCTTGCCGGCTACCTGCTGTCCCCCTCCCGCAAAAGCTACACCGTCACCGATATGGCGGCACTTTACCTGCCCGATACGGCGACGCCGGAGGGAGAAGCGGGGGAGATCGCCCTGCTGCCGGCACTGCTCGATCAACTGGAGCGGGAGATCGAGAAAGCCGATATGAGCGCCCTGCTGCGGGAGATCGAACTGCCGCTGTCGAAGGTGCTGGCGGATATGGAGCGGATCGGCTTTGCGGTGGATCGTCAAGGGATCGAGGCGTTCGGCAAAACCCTGACCGAGCAGATCGCCCGCTTGCAGGAGGAATTGTTCGAGCTTGCGGGCGGCGAATTCAACCCCAATTCGCCTTTTCATTTGCAGGAGATTTTGTTTGAACGGCTGGGACTGCCTGCCAAAAAGAAAACCAAACGGGGCTATTCGACCGATGCGGAGGTGCTGGAATCCCTGCGGCGGTATCACCCCATTGTGGATAAAATTTTGCAGTACCGGAAGCTGCAAAAGCTAAACTCCACCTATGTGGAGGGTCTGCTCAAACAGATCGGCGAGGACGGTCGGATTCATTCCTACTTTAAGCAGACCGAAACCCGTACCGGCAGGATCAGTTCGACCGAGCCGAATTTGCAGAATATTCCCGTCCGCACCGAGCTGGGGCGGGAGATGCGCCGCTTCTTTCTGGCGGAGGACGGCATGCGCCTGCTGGACGCCGACTATTCCCAGATCGAACTGCGGATTTTGGCGGCGATCTCGAACGACCGGCAGATGATCGCCGCGTTCCGGGACGGGGTGGATATTCACGCGGTCACCGCTTCGCAGGTGTTTCATATTCCGCTCGAGAACATGACTTCCGACTGGCGGAGAAAGGCAAAGGCGATCAATTTCGGGATCGTTTACGGGATCGGCGCCTACTCGCTTTCGCAGGATATTCATGTGACGGTGGCGGAAGCCTCCGATTATATCAACGCCTATCTCAACACCTACCATGGGGTGGCGGAGTACCAAAAGCGGGTGGTGGAGGAGTCTGCCGCGCGCGGGTATGTGACCACCCTCTATGGCAGGCGGCGGGAGCTTCCCGAATTGGCGTCCTCCAACCGGATTCAGCGCGCCGCCGGGGAGCGGCTGGCACTCAATACGCCGATTCAGGGAACGGCCGCCGACGTCATTAAGATCGCCATGGTGCGGGTCTGGAACCGCCTGCGTGAGGAGAAGATGAAAACAAGACTGATTTTGCAGGTGCATGACGAATTGCTGCTCGAGGCGCCGGAGGACGAGATCGAAAAGGCGTCCGAGATACTGCGGCATGAAATGGAGCACGCCGCCTCGCTTGCCGTTACCTTGACGGCAGAGGTGAGCGTGGGGAAAAACTGGTACGAGGCAAAGGAGGGATAGCCGGTGCGGATTTTGCTGATGTGTACCGGCAATACCTGCCGCAGCCCGATGGCAGCGGCGTTGCTGCGGCAGAAGCTAAAGGCGGCAGGGCGCAATGATACCGTCGAAAGCGCGGGGCTGTTCGCATTGCCCGGCTCGCCCGCAACCGATGACGCGGTGACAGCGATGCGGGAGATCGGGCTGGAGCTTTCGTCCCACCGCTCCACACAGGTCACAAAAGAACAGGCAGAAAAGGCGGACGCCATTCTGGTGATGACCGAATCGCACCGACAAAGCCTGCTGTCCGCCATGCCGGAAGCGGCGGATCGCATCACGGTTTTGGGGGTGGACGACCCCTATCTGCGGGGGCTTGAGGCGTATCGGGACTGTCGGGATCAGCTGGATGAACGGCTTTCCCGCTGGCTGGAGGAACACCCATGACGATCCGACCACTGACCGAGGCGGATATCAAGCAGGCGGCGGCGCTTCTGGCGGACTGCTTTCCCGACCCGTGGTCGGAGGCGTCGCTGAAAGAGGAACTGACAGAGCCTTGCGCCTGTATGCTGATAGCGGAGGAAGCCGCCCTCTGCGGGCTGATCCATTTACATATCACCGGTACACAGTGGACGGTCAACACCCTTGCCGTATCGCCGGCGTTTCGCCGCAAAGGGATCGCGGACAGGCTGCTTTCTGCCGCCATGGAGGAAGCCGAAAGACGGGGCGGCAGACAGGGCTATCTGGAGGTGCGGGCGGGGAATACGCCTGCCCGGCGGCTTTATCAAAAGCACGGATTTTATCCGGTCGGAACACGAAAAAATTTCTACCGCAATCCGGCGGAGGACGCAATCATCATGGCATATGAGGAGGGGAGAGCATGAAGATACTGGCACTCGAAAGCTCCTGCGATGAGATGGCGGCAGGAGTGGTGGAAGACGGCAGAAAAATACTCTCCTCGGTCATTTCCTCGCAGGTGGAGGAGCATAAAAAATACGGCGGCGTGGTGCCGGAGATCGCCTCCCGCCGCCACTGTGAAGATGTGCTGCCGGTCACCGAACAGGCATTATCCGAAGCGGGTCTGACCCTCTCGGAGATCGACGCGGTCGCCGTGACGGCGGGTCCCGGGCTGATCGGCGCGCTGCTGGTGGGGGTGAACTTTGCCAAGGGGCTGGCGCTTGCGGCAGATAAGCCGCTGATACCGGTGCATCATATCAGAGGGCATATCGCCGCAAACTATCTTGCTCACCCCGAACTGGAGCCGCCCTTTCTCTGTCTGGTCGTTTCGGGCGGACACAGCCATATCATTGATGTGGAGGATTACACCTCTTTTCGGGTGATCGGCCGCACCCGCGATGACGCGGCGGGGGAGGCGTATGATAAGGCTGCCCGCGCACTGGGCTTCCCCTATCCGGGCGGGCGGTATATCGACGCCGCCGCCGCACAGGGCGACCCCACGGCGGTTCGGCTGCCGCATCCGTCGGTGGACGGCAGCCGGTACGACCTCAGCTTTTCGGGGCTGAAAACGGCGGTGCTCAATCTCTGTCATCAGTACCGGCAAAAGGGGGAGGAGCCACCGGTCAACGATATCGCCGCCTGCTTCCAGCAGACGGTCTGCGAGATGCTGACCGACCGCCTTTTTGCCGCGGCCAAAGAGCTTCGGCGGGATACCGTTGTGCTGGCGGGCGGCGTGGCGGCAAACAGCCTGCTGCGCCGTACCACCGAGGCGCTTGCCGCCCAAAAAGGGCTTGCCTGCTGCCTGCCGCCCGTTTCGCTTTGCGGCGATAATGCCGTGATGATCGGCAGTCAGGCGTATTATGAGGCAAAGGCGGGCTTTTTTGCCAAAACCGATTTAAACGCGGTCGCTTCCCTGTCGGTCGGGGAGCCGTTTCCCGGCGTATTTCGCCGTTGACAACAGCGGCGATTTTCGGTATAATGGTATTCGTAGGAAATTGGCATTTCCGCAATTTGGAAAGAAAGGTAAGATGAAAATGCTGACAAAGAATCAAAATGTGCTGAAATGGGTCGATGAGATGATTGCCCTCTGCAAGCCGGATCAGGTACTTTGGATCGACGGCAGCGAGGAGCAGCTGGACGCTCTGCGCGCCGAGGCGACCGCCACCGGCGAGATGTATCCGCTGAATCCCGAAAAGCTGCCCGGCTGTTATCTGCACAGAACGCTGCCCAACGATGTGGCGCGGGTCGAGGACAGGACTTTCATCTGCACCACAAAAGAGGAGGACGCAGGCCCGATCAACAACTGGTGCAGTCCGGCAGAGATGTACGCAAAGCTGACCCCGATGTATGACGGGGTGATGAAGGGGCGCACCATGTATGTGATCCCCTATTCGATGGGGCCGATCGGCTCGCCGCTTGCCAAGGTGGGCGTGGAGTTGACCGATTCGATCTATGTTGTGCTGAACATGGCGATCATGACCCGCATGGGGAAGGACGCCTTTGAAAATCTGGGAGATACTTCGGACGATTTTGTGCGCGGGCTTCACTCCAAGGCGGATATCGACCCCGAAAAGCGGTACATCGTCCATTTCCCGGAGGATAACACCATCTGGTCGATCAACTCTGCCTACGGCGGAAACGTGCTGCTGGGCAAAAAGTGCTTTGCGCTTCGTATCGCGTCCTATCAGGGCAAGAACGAGGGCTGGATGGCGGAGCATATGCTGATCCTCGGTATCGAAAATCCCAAGGGCGAGGTAAAATATGTCGCCGCCGCGTTCCCCTCTGCCTGCGGCAAGACCAATCTGGCAATGCTGGTTCCGCCCGAGATCTATGCAAAGCAGGGCTATAAGGTCTGGTGCGTGGGGGACGATATCGCATGGCTCAAGCCGGGGAAGGACGGCAGACTGTATGCGATCAATCCGGAGAACGGCTTCTTCGGCGTGGCGCCCGGCACCAATCAGAAATCCAACCCCAATGCGCTGGCTTCCACCCGCAAGGGTACGATCTTCACCAATGTGGCGCTGAATTTGGACGATGATACGGTGTGGTGGGAAGGTCTGGACAAAAATCCGCCCGAACACGCGCTGGATTGGACGGGCAAGCCCTGGAACGGCAAGACCTCTGAAGAGAAGGGCGCGCACCCCAACAGCCGCTTCACCGCTCCCGCCAAGAACTGTCCCTGCGTCAGCCCCGAGTTTGACAATCCGCAGGGCGTCCCCATCTCCGCGATGATCTTCGGCGGACGGCGCGCCAAAACCGCGCCGCTGGTCTATCAGTCCTTCGACTGGAAGCACGGCGTGTTTGTCGGCTCCACCATGGCGTCCGAGACCACTGCCGCGGCGACCGGCGCGGTCGGCGTGGTGCGGCGTGACCCGATGGCCATGCGTCCGTTCTGCGGCTATCATATGGGCGACTATTTCGGCCACTGGCTGGAAATGGGCGAGAAGCTGGGCGATAAGGCGCCGAAGATCTTCAACGTCAACTGGTTCCGTACCGATGACGAGGGTCACTTCATCTGGCCGGGCTTCGGCGACAATATGCGGGTGCTGATGTGGATCCTCGACCGCTGTGAGGATAAGGTGGACGCAGTCACCACTCCGATCGGCTTTGAGCCGAAGCCGGAGGATATCAACACCGAGGGTCTGAGCATCGGCGCCGATGTGATCGCCGATCTGCTCAATGTGGATCCGGCGCTCTGGAAAGAGGAAGCGGCCGGTATTCGCGAGTTTTATGCACAGTTTGGCGACAGACTGCCGCAGGAGCTGCGGGAGCAGCTTGACGCCCTCGAAAAGAGACTGGGTTGATTTAAACCGGGTCGGTTCTCCGGCCGGTTATGCGGCGCCGATCCGTTTTGGGTCGCGCCGCGGGAATAACCGTCAAAAACGACCCTGCCGCGGACACGGCGGGGTCTCAGTCTTTACAAACGCGATATACCAGTGAGGTTTCACCATGCATTTGCTTTATATCGACCCCGGAACCGGGAGCATGCTTTTTACCATTCTGATCGGCGTGATCGGCGCGGCGTTTTACTCTCTGCGTATGCTGTGGATCAAGCTGCGCTTTGCGATCAGCGGCGGAAAGGCCAAGGAGAATGATGAAAAGCTCCCGTTTGTGATTTTTTCCGACGATAAGCGGTACTGGAGCGTGTTTGAGCCGGTCTGCCGCGAAATGAACGAGCGCGGCCGGGATATCGTTTATATGACGGCCTCGCCCGACGATCCCGCGCTGGCAAACGAATATCCTCATGTGAAGGCGGAGTTTATCGGGGAAGGGAACAAGGCGTATACCAAGCTCAACTTTCTCAACGCCTGTGTGCTGCTTTCCACCACGCCCGGTCTGGATGTGTACCAGTGGAAGCGCTCCAAGGATGTGCGGTATTATGTGCATATTCCGCACGCCGCCGGGGAGATCACCCTCTACCGTATGTTCGGGCTTGATTATTACGACGCCGTATTGCTTTCGGGCGATTATCAGGCGCGTGATATCCGAAAGCTGGAGAAGCAGCGGAGCCTGCCGAAAAAAGAGCTGGTGCAGATCGGGATCCCCTATATGGACAAAATGGCGGACAGGCTGGCCGCTGCCGAGCCTTTGCCCGCCCATCCGCGCACGGTGCTGCTGGCGCCGTCCTGGGGGTCGAGCGCGATTTTCAGCGTTTACGGCGGCAGGATCATCGAGGTGCTGTTGAAAACGGGGTACCATGTGATCGTTCGCCCGCATCCGCAGTCCTTTGTGTCGGAGGCGGGGCTGCTCGAAAAACTGATGAAGGAATATCCCGCCTCACAGCAGCTGGAGTGGAACCGGGACACCGATAATTTTGAGGTGCTGCGGCGCGCCGATCTTTTGATCTCCGATTTTTCGGGCGTGATCTTTGATTTTGCGCTGGTTTACGATAAGCCGGTGATCTATACCGACCCGCAGTTTGATGTAAGTCCCTATGACGCGTGGTGGCTGAAATCGCCGCTGTGGACATTGTCGGCGCTGCCGCGGCTCGGGCGCGAGCTGACCGAGGATACGATGGACGATCTGAAGCGCCTGATCGACGAATGCCTGACCGACCCGCAGTATGCCAAAGGGCGTATGGCCGTCAAAAAAGAGGCATGGGTTCATACCGGCGAGGGCGCAAAGCGGGCGGCCGACTATCTGATTTCGAGATATGAAAAACTGACGGCGGGGAAAGAGGGTCGGTGATATGAGCTTTTTTTCGATCATTGAGACCTTGCTGATCGGACCTTTGAAGCTGGTCTTTGAGATCATATTTGAATGTGCGAACCGGTTCGTGGGGCATCCCGGGCTGGCAATCGTGTTTTTAAGCCTCATTATGAACATTCTGGTGCTGCCGCTCTACCGGCGCGCCGATATCATGCAGGAGGAGACCCGCGACCGTGAGGCCAAGCTGGCCGACGGCGTTTCCCATATCAAAAAAACTTTTTCGGGCGATGAGCGGATGATGATCCTGCAAACCTATTATCGGCAGAATCATTATAAGCCCACCGACGCGCTCAACGGCTCCGTTTCGCTGCTGCTGGAGATCCCGTTTTTCATCGCGGCTTACCAGTTCCTCTCTCATCTGGAAATCCTGCAGGGCGTGTCGTTCGGGCCGATCCGCGATCTGGGCGCGCCGGACGGGCTGCTGGTCATCGGCGGCTTTGCCGTCAACCTGCTCCCGATCCTGATGACTTTGATCAATATCTGCTCCGGCGCACTCTACCTCAAGGGCTTCCCGATGAAAACCAAGGTTCAGCTTTATGCCATGGCGGTCTTCTTTTTGGTGTTTCTTTACGCCTCTCCCGCCTGCCTTGTGTTTTACTGGACGCTCAACAATGTGTTTTCCCTTGTCAAGAACATCTTTTATAAGCTGAAAGACCCGCAGAAGGTCTTGCGGATCCTCTGCGCCGTGATCGGCGGCGCGCTGTTCCTGTTCAGCGCTGTGTTCTATGCCGGCTCGGTCAAGCGGAAGGTCTTTCTGGCGGCAATCGGGCTGCTGTTGATGCTGCCGATGGCGCTTTCTCTGCAAAAACGGAAAAAACCGGCCGGAAAGGAGCCGGAGCCGCAGCCGGATCGTACGCTTTTCCTGCTCGGCACGGTGTTTTTAACGGTTCTCATCGGGCTTTTGATCCCGTCCGTGTTTATCGCCGCTTCACCGCAGGAATATGTGGATATTACCTATTTCCACAATCCGCTGTGGTACATTGTGCGTTCTTTTTGTCTGTCGATCGGCGTTTTTCTGATCTGGATGCGGGTGTTTTACTGGATCGCCAGCAAAAAGGGCAAGGTGTATTTTGAGCGGTTTGTATGGGTGTTCTGCGCCGTCGCCGTGATCAACTATATGTTCTTCGGTACCAATCTGGGGGTCATTTCATCCGTTTTGCAGTACGAAAACGGCATGACCTTTTCTTTTGAGCAGCAGGCGGTCAACCTTTTTGTGTTAGCGGGAGCCGCTTTCCTTTGCTATCAGCTGGCCGTGCGGTTCAAGCGCGCCGTGACCCTTGTGCTGGCGGCGTCGATGGTCGCGCTGATCGGCATGTCGGCGCTGAATCTGCATACCATCCGCCGCTCGGTCTCCGAGATATCGGCAGAAAGCCAGGCGGAAGCGCCCTCGTTCCAACTGAGCCGGACGGGGAAAAATGTGGTCGTGATCATGCTGGATCGCGCCATGGGGGAGTATATTCCCTACATCTTCGGTGAAAAGCCGGAACTGAAAGAGCAGTTCTCGGGCTTTACCTATTACGCCAATACGATCTCCTTCGGCGGCTATACCAATTTCGGCATACCCGCGCTGATGGGCGGGTATGAATATACGCCGGTCGAGCTAAATAAACGGAAATCCGAGCCTCTGGTCGCAAAGCATGACGAGGCGCTCAAGGTGATGCCGACCCTCTTTTCTCAAAACGGGTACCGTGTCACGGTGTGCGACCCAACCTATGCGGGCTACCGCTGGATCCCCGATCTGAGCATCTATGCGGACAATCCGGATATCAGAACGTTCATCACCGGGAAATGGTTCGGGAACAAAGAGCAAAAACAGCAGGTGATCGAGAATAACGACCGGAATTTCTTCTGCTTCGGCATGATGAAATCTCTGCCGGTCTTTCTCCAGCCGGAAATCTACGATAACGGACAGTACCACCGGATCATATCGTCCTCCGAGGAAGAAACGCTTTATTCCACACAGGTGCGCAAAGGCGTATCGGTTTCCGACGGGCTGAGCGAATCTTTTATGAACGCTTACGGAGTGCTGGAAAATATGTCGACCATGACGCAGGTGACAGAGGAACCGGAAAACACCTTTTTGTTTTTGTCCAACGACGCCACTCATGAACCGATGCTTTTGCAGGAGCCGGAATATACGCCTGCCGCTCATGTGGACAACACCGCGTATGACGAGGCGAATGCCTCTCGGTTCTTGCGGGACGGTGAAAGGCTGAAGGTGGAAAACGACGAGCAGATGATCCATTATCACGCCAATATGGCGGCGCTGCTCAAGCTGGGCGAATGGTTCGACAGCTTGAAGGAGCAGGGGGTTTATGATAACACAAGGATCATTCTGACAGCGGATCACGGACGCTTTCTGGCGCAGTCGGATCAGCTGATCATGGCGCCGGGCGATCACCAGAAGGACGTGGAATTTTACTATCCGCTTCTCATGGTGAAGGATTTTGACAGCGACGGGTTTGTCACCTCCGAGGCGTTTATGACCAATGCGGATGTGCCTACGCTGGCGACCGAGGGATTGATTTCACATCCGGTCAATCCCTTTACCGGTAAGGAAATAAACAGCAGTGAAAAGACGGCGCATGACCAGTTTGTCATCCTCTCCGATCAATGGGGCGTGTCCACCAATAACGGCAACACCTATCAGCCGGCAAAATGGGCAAGCGTGAAGGACGATCTCAGGAAAAAGGAAAACTGGACGTTCTATGATAAGCTTACGGTGCTGGATCGGCACGAAGCGCCGTAAAAAAACCGCGGCTGCAAAAGCCGCGGCAGACTGTCGAAAAAGGAAGAAAGCCGGTAAAAGCGGCCCGCCGCGATCATTTGATCGCGGCGGGCTTTTTGGGCAACATGGCAAAGTATTGATCGTGCGCCTCCTGGTAGGCGCGGTTAAAATCCTCATCTCGTCCCGCATGGAGGGTGGAAACATAATCGTGGATCTGATGCTCGATCTCGGGCTTTGCCCATGCGATGACCGATACGCCGATATTGGAGCAGATATCCGAGATCCGCTCCAGCTCGGAGAGGAGGTTGAGGAACGCGGTGCCGGTCAAAACGGTGCATTTTCCGGCGCGCAGCCGCTCCAGATGATTGCTTTTCAAAACGCTCACCATATCGTCCACCACCTGTTCCAGCGGCTCGATCCGGCGGGCGGCCTCCACGTCATGCTTTTGGAACGCCTGCTCGCTGAGATCCAAAATAGTGCCGAGAAGCTTCTGCAGCACGTTCAGCTCGGTCAGCGCCGACCCGGAGAAGGCGGACTGGTCGCTGTGGAGAAGGTTGGCGATCTCGGCAATGTTGACCGCGTGATCGCTCAGCCGTTCAAATTCGGTCACGACCGAATGGTAATGGCTCATGCGCTCCATGTGGTCGGGCGCGGTGATGTGTCCCGACATCTGGATCAGGTAGTTGCTGACCCGGTCGGTCATCAGGTCGATGGTCTGCTCGTCCCGCACGATCTTGTCCACCGTTTTCTGGTCGTAGGAAACAACGACCCTAAACGCCCGGTTGAGATTTTTCCGCGCCATGCGGCTCATCACGATCAGCGCGTCATAGCAGCGCCCGAAGGCGATCGCGGGCGTGCTGAAGAAAACGGGGTTCATCGCGTCCAGCAGCTCGCTGTACTTGCCGTCGGAAGCGGCCTTGTCTTTCACGATCCGGTGACTGAGCTTTTCGCACAGCGGCAGAGCCGGCGCAAAGGCCACGGCGCAGATGATGTTGAAGATCAGGTGGGTGTTGGCGATACCGCCCGAATAGATGGGCGCATCCCAGAATCCGCCGAACAGGCCGAGCTGATGAATCACCGTGACGCCGACTAAAATCAAAACGGTCTTGCCGAGGTTAAACAGCACGTTCACAACGCCGACCCGCTTTGCATCCGGCCGCGCGCCGATCCAGCATACAATGGCGGTGGTGATGCAGTCGCCGAGATAGATGCCCACCAGCACGGCATAGATCGCGTTGAAGGTAAGCTGTCCCGACATCGAGAAGGCCTGCAGGATCCCGACGCTGGCGGAAGAGCTTTGCAAAACAAAGGCGACGCCGGCGCCGATGAGGTAGGCCAGTACGGGATTGCTTCCCAGGGTGGAGAACAGCTCCTCCACAATGCCGCTTTCGTTGAGTGCGCTGACGGCGTTGGTCATGTTCAAAAGCCCCGAGAAGAGGATGCCGAACCCGATCACAATCTGTCCCGCTTTTCCGAAGCCTTTCGTTTTTCCCGCCATGATCAGCACTATGCCGATGATGAGGGCAAGCGGCGCCAGAGTGGAGGGCTTAAAGAACTGCAAAAACGAGGTGCCGGATGAATCGAGATCCAGCAGGCGGATGATCTGTCCGGTAACGGTGGTGCCGACATTGGCGCCGATGATGATCCCGATCGACTGGTGGAGCGAAATGATGCCCGCGCCGACCAGACCGGAGGTGATCACAATGGTGGCTTTTGAGGACTGGATCACGGCGGTGACGGCAAAGCCGAGCAGGAACGCCCGAAGCGGCGTATTGGTAAGCTGCTCCAGCGCCTTTTTCAGCGGCCCGGAGGAGCTTTCCTTCAAGCCGTCGCCCATGATGCGCATACCGTAAAGGAACATCGCAAGTCCGCCCAAAAGCGTGATAATATGGAAAATGTTCATTTGATTCCCCTGTCACACAAAGATGCGATATGGCCTGCTTTTATTGTACAGGATTTTCTCAAGCTTGTCCACCCTTTTTTCGGTTCAGGATTTTGAAAAAGAGGCGCGGTACTCTTCACCCCATGCTTTCATGGAGTCGAGGATCGGCCGCATCGATTCGCCGAGCTCCGACAGCGCATACTCCACCCGCGGCGGGACTTCCGGGTAGACGGTACGGGTGATGATCCCGTCCGCCTCCATCGACCGCAGGCTGTCGGTCAGCACCTTTTGGCTGATCCCTTCCAAATTTTTTTGAAGCTCATTGAAACGCCACGGACGGTCGAGCAGATTGCGTATGATCAAAAGCTTCCATTTGTTCCCGATCAGCTGCACCGTAGTCGCTACGGGACATTCGGGGATGAGCT
>CANQKG010000023.1 GCA_947624425.1 uncultured Clostridia bacterium
ACCTCCCTTGTGAAAGGGCGCTCTTGCCGAAGCGCGCCCGGTGGGCGATGAAGCGAGGCGAGAGTGGCGCCGCGGTCGACAAGCGGCAAGGCGGTTATCCGCCGTAGCCGATGTCGGGAACCGCAAGAGGAGGGGGACCATGCGCCAGCATGGTGGTGGGATTCCAAACCGCGAAAGCAAGCACAATGTAAAACAGGGCGACCGAAGTCGCCCTGTTCGCCACGCTTATTAGTAGTTTGTGTCGATCTCGCCGCCGGAGAGGAGGGTGGCAAGGTCGTTTTTGATCTTCTGCACCGTGGTCGCGTAGGCCACAAAGTCGTCCCTGCCGTTGACCCGGATCGAGTACCGGCGATCGGTCATCGGGACAAGCTCGATCAGATCGTCCTCCTTGCTTTCGTCCCGGTACCGGTACCGGATCGTGACCTCGGGCGAGCCGGTTGCCTCGTCGGTGTTTATCTCCACCGCCTCCAGACTGATCAGCACCATATAATACTTCTGGAAATTCTCGGTCCGGATCTGCTGCCCGTTATACTGGATCTTCAGATCGGCCGGCGCGGTATTCTCATCCCCGATCAGGTCAAAGGCGTAATCCTTCCCGTCCGCCGTCACGGTCACCTGCGCCACCGTTCCGATCATCGGATTGAGCAGCAGCGTGGACATCAAATCCTCCGTCCGGACGGTCATCCACGGCGTCATTTCGTTTGCCATTTCATACACAAGATCGGTCTTGTCGGTCATCATATAATACCCGCTGCCGTCCGGCAGTTTACTGCCGAAGGTCATGCGGGTGGTCTCGCCGTCCAGCCGGATCTCAAGCCGCATGGTGGGCGTGTCAAGCCCGTATGCCGCTTTTTCCTCCGGTGTGGAAGCGATCCCCGCGATCTTACTTGCCGCCATGCCGATCGTCTCGTCGAGATAGGTGGTCTTCTGCTCGTATCCCACGTCGATCACCACCGGCGAGGTGATGGTATACCCCGACACGGTCAGCCCTTCGGTGTTTTCCTCCCCGCTGGGCTCCACGGTGATCGGCTGCGGCAGATCGGGACGCTCGATTTTGAGGTATTCCAGCGTCGGCGTTTTCGATTCGGTCTCGCCGCTTTCGTCCACTCCCGCTTCGCTTCCCTTGGTGAGAGAGCGGCTGAGGTAGGAAAACTTATCCTGGGTCAAGTACCCCGCGGTCGTGCCGTCAAAGAGATAAACGGTACCGCTGTCGCCGGTCATGCCGTAACAGCTTACCGCGTCTGGCGAAACGTCGCCGAGGAAAACCTGCTTCACGCTGCCGTCGTTAAGCCGCAGCTCGGCGGTCGCTCTGGGAGCGGAAAGCCCGTATTTGTCAAGCGATTCGGGAGCCTCCTCCACCACCTGAGAGGCCGACAGCTCAGTCAGCGCCGACACGATATAGGTGTACTGGGTGTTGTATTGGGGATAGCTTGCAAGCTCCGCGATCACAAAGCCGTCGCCGCCCGGCTCGATGAGATAGCTGCCGGTCTCGTTTTCCACCGCGATCCCGGCGACCTCCTCCTTACCGTACTGCCAGACCGTCACCGACGCACTATCGGCGCTGCTGCTATCCTCCCCATTGTCCGGATGAGGCAGCAGCAAAAGCAGCGCGGCGGCGGCCGCCAGCACCAGAAAAACGATCAAAAAGATCAGCAGCTGCTTCTTTTTCTTTTTCATTTACCGGTGCCTCCTGCGGATATATACGGTCAGACCGGCCGCCAGCACGATGACCGGCACCAAGATCACAAAGAAGACCATGAACCGGATGACCCAGCTGTCGCTCAGCGAGAAGGTGTTCCCCACAAAGCTCTTGGGGAGGGTGGTGAAGCTTTCCTCCTTGCCGGTCAAGGTGTTGATGAGGTTGACCATAAAGGCGTTGTTATTGTTCCCGTATATGGTAAGCCCGGTGTCCCCGATGAACTCGGAGGAGCCCATCGCCAGCACCGACGAGGTATATTCCTCGGTGCCGGAGTAGACCGTCTTTTTGCTCAGCAGGATATTGTCATAGCTCTGCTGCGGCAGTCCCGCCGAGCTCCAGCCCTCCGTCGCGTCGGCCGCCTGGATCACGCAGGTATCGGTCGAGGCAAGCAGGCTTTCGGTCGCAAAGCTTCCCCGCGTCTCAAACAGGCGGGTGAGCGGGTGGGTGTAGGCGTTAAACAGCGGGTAGTTTGCGTTCTTCACCCCTTCGAGATAGGGGCTTTCGGGATCGGGGGTGTTGGAGTAGATAAACCGGCTGCCGTAGTAAACGTTGTCGTCGTTCGTCTCGTAGAGGTAGCCGCTGTCGATCCCGATCCCCCACTCCTCCAGAAACTCGTCCAGATTGTCCAGATCGGTGTAAACGGGGCCTGCGGCGATCACAAGCTGCCGTCCCAGCTTTCCGCCGTTATTGAGAAAAGCGTCCAGCTTTTGCAGGTCGGCGGGATTGTAATCGGTGGTCGGCGCGTTCATGACAATCAGCGCCGCATCTTCGGGGAATTCCTCGGTCATGATGTTCCGGGTGACCACCTCATACCCGTTCATGGTGAGCAGCTCGGAAAAGGTCTCCGGCTCGGTCTCGCCGTGGCCGGTCAGCACCACCGCCGTAAGCGGATTGGCGTCGGTCACCTGCATGATCGCCGAGGTGATCACCTCCTCCGCCTTGGAGGAGGACACCGTTTGGGTCCCGGAATAGTAATCGCCCGAGGTGTTGAACAGGTCGTTGAGGGCGTAGTAGCGGGAGCGCTCCCCGCTTTCCACAATGATCCCGCCCTCGGAGAGGTTATACTCGGGATACTGAGCGGTCAGCGACGGGTTTTGTACCAGATTGAGATACTCCACCGTGACGTGGGGAGAGCGCTGGCGGTACTGCTTGAGCGTTTCGTGCGCCTGCATGGTGTAGTTTGTGTTTTCAAACTGGTTCTCCTCCGCCAGCACGGTGATCTTCACGTCCTGCTCCAGAGAGTTCAGAAAGTCCACCGATTCGTCGCTGAGCTGATAGAGGTTTTCGTTGGTCAGATCGAGGGTCAGCGGGAAGCGATCCAGCAGCAGCGAGACGATCACGTTGACCGCCACCACCGCCGCCAGAAAGATAATCAGAATGACGGTGCTCACCGAGCCGAACCGCATTTTTTTGGACAGCTTCATACCGGCGCCTCCTTTAAGCCCACCGCCGCTTTTCGAGGGTGCGGACGGTCAAAAACAGAAAGACCGCCGTGACACTGACGAAAAACAGCGCGTCGGAAATATCAAACAGGCCCATGGTGAAGCCGGAGTACCGGCCGTTAAAGGAAAGCTGCTCCAGCACGGGCGCCAAAAAGGACAGGAAGCTCGGCAGCACCGAGACAAGGCCGTCCATCAGCATCAGCAAAAGGAGAATGGCAAAGCTGCCCACCGCGGCGATCACCTGGTTCTCGGTCAGCCCCGAGATAAACAGCCCGATCGAGATCATCGCCATACCCAGCAGCACGATCCCGACGATGTTCCCGATCACCACGACCCACTCCACGTCGGCAAAGACGGAAAGCACCAGCGCATAGACCACCGTGGACGCCACCGCCGTGCAAAACAGCAGAAACGCCGCCAAAAACTTGCCTGCCACCACCCCGTAAAGGGAAACGGGAGCGGTGAGCAGCGCCTGATCGGTTTTCATCTTCTTTTCCTCGCTTAAAAGCTTCATGGTAAGAACGGGGATCAAAAACATCAAAACGGTAAAGAGAGAGGAAAACACGCCGCTCATATCGGTGGAATGTGCACTGAGGCAGTACACAAAGAAGAAAAAGCCGGAAAAGAGATAGAACACCGCCAGAAACACATAGCCGATCGCGGAATGGAAATAGGCGCCCCATTCGCGCCGCAAAACAGCACCCATGTTATCTTCCTCCCTTTCTTTGGTCGGTGGTCAGCCGGAGGAACACGTCCTCCAGCGTCATTTCGCTGCTCTTTAAGCCGAGCAGCGGCCAGTTGCGCAGCGCCAGCCGGCGAAACAGCTCCCGCCGGATATCCTCGCCCGGCTCGGTCTCCAGCGCGTATTCGTACACGCCGGGCTCCCGCTCGGCCAGGAGCTGTGCTTCCTTCATCCGGGGGATCGAAGCGATCACCTTATACACCTCGTCGGACGGCCCTTCGATCTTTGCCAGGTACCGGTGGTCGGTGGACATGGTGTGGGAAAGCCGGTCGGGCGTATCGTCCGCCACGATCCTCCCCTCGTTGATCACCACCACCCGGTCGCAGACCGCCTGCACCTCGCTTAAGATATGGGAGGACAAAATCACGGTGTGCCGCTCCCCCAGCGAGCGGATCAGGTTCCGGATCTCGATGATCTGCTTCGGGTCAAGGCCGACCGTCGGCTCGTCGAGAATCAGCACCGGCGGACTGCCGAGCAGCGCCTGCGCCAGGCCGACCCGTTGCTTATACCCTTTCGAGAGGTTCTTGATCAGCCGGTCGTACACCTCGGTGATCTTCACCTGCCGGGCGACCTTTTCCAGCTGCTCCTCCCGGTTGCCCGAAAGCTTTTTGAGGTCATAGATGAACCGCAGGTACTCCTTCACCGTCATATCCTGATAGAGCGGCGGCTGCTCGGGCAGATAGCCGATCTTCTTCTTGGCGGCGATCGGGTCCTCCAGCACGTCGATCCCGTCCACCGTAGCCGTACCGGAGGTGGAGGAAAGGTAGCCGGTCAAAATATTCATGGTGGTGGTCTTCCCGGCGCCGTTGGGGCCCAGAAAGCCCAAAATCTCCCCCCGGTTGACCGAAAAGGTCACCCCGCCGAGCGCCTTTTTCTCCCCGTACTGCTTGACGAGGTCTTTTACTTCTATCATACCGTTTCTCCCCTTTTGACGAACATTGCTTTAAATGTCCGTTTTCTATTCTACCTCATATTTACTGCCAATTTGTGAACACAGCATAAATCTTTATCTGCCGCCGGAGGGAAAACCGGGCGGGAATCCCTCCGCCGCTTCGGCGGAAAAGCCCTTTGACAAGGGAGCCGGATGGCTGTATTTAGCTTAGTGGTATTGAATCCCTCCACCGCGCAAAGCGCGGTTCCCCTCCCTTTGACAAGGGAGGTCTTGACAAAGACGGTTGCTTTGCGGTTGGAAATAGGATTTGAATCCCTCCACCGCGCAAGCGCGGTCCCCCTCCCTTTCACAAGGGAGGTTTTGACAAAGACGGCAGCTTTGCGGTTTGAAATAAGATTTGAATCCCTCCACCGCGCAAGGCGCGGTCCCCCTCCCTTTGACAAGGGAGGTTTTGACAAAGACGGCAGCTTTGCGGTTGGAAAAGGATAAGTGAAACAATAAAACCTTCCGTTGGTTTTTTCAGTGATATCTTCTGTCAGCATACTTTGCTGAAATTTTTGTCAAAACTTCCTTGGTCGCCAGAGCCTCCCTTGTCAAAGGGAGGGGGACCATGCGGCAGCATGGTGGTGGGATTCAAATCCCGCAAAACGCCGCGAGGGCGTCTTCTTTTGCGATGCCGTCGGCAAAGCCCTGCAAATAGAGGTCGGTGAGCTTTTTGCGGTCCCGCTCGGTGCGGCTTGCATGAAGCTCTGCCGGGCGGAAGATCAGCACCCTTCCCTCGGCCTCCAGAGCGGAAAGCTTTTGAAGCGTCCGGTTATAGAGGATATGCCGGGTATTCATGGTGCGGAGAAGTCCCGCAAAATCGGGATGCTTTTTGGCGACAAGAAATGTCGTTTTACTTTTTTCTTTCCGGTAATTTGCGGTTCTCGTGAGGATCACCACCGCTTTGTCGTGGGTTTTGAGCGCCTCGTCGACCGGGATCGGCGCGGCGATCCCGCCGTCCAAATAGGGCGCGCCGCGGTGGTAGACCGGCTTTGACAGCCCCGGCAGCGAGGAAGAAGCCTGCAAAAGGCTCACCTGCTCCCTTTTCCGCAGCGGATAAAATTCCGCTTTTCCGGTATAGCAGTTGGTCACCCCCACAAACAGCTTCGCGGGATTTTCCCCGATCGCCTGCCAGTCGAGCGGATCTAAGATATCCGGGATGGTGTGGAAAATCATATTCATCCCGAAGACCGACCCGGTTTTCAGATAGCTTCTGACCGAAAGATATCTTGGGTCGGAGAGGTACCGGGTGTTGACCCGGTAATTCCGCCCGGGTTGTCCCGACAAAAAGGACATGGCCATGCAGGCTCCCGCCGAAACGCCATAGCAGTTGTCAAACGAAAGCCCCTGTTTCAAAAAGGCGTCCAGCACTCCGGCGGTATAGAGGCTCCGCATTCCGCCGCCCTCCAAGACAAGGGCTATTTTGTTACGAGCAGCGCACACCAGCCGTCCTCCTCCTTTTCCTCCAAAAGCCGATACCCGGCGCCACAAAGCGCGTTTAAAATTTCCGGCTTTCTCTTTGTGATGATCCCCGAGAGAATGATTTTCCCGCCAAAAGCCAGATACGCTCCCATATCCGGGATCAGCCGCAGGATCACGTCGGCCACGATATTGGCACAGATAAGATCATATTTCCCGCTCACCTGTTCGGTGAGATCGCCGCAAAGAGCGCGGTAACGCTTTTCCACCCCCGAACGGGCGGCGTTTTCCCGCGATACCTCCACCGCCTTTTGGTCGATATCCACCCCGACGGCGCTTTTTGCTCCCAGCAAAAGTCCCGCGACCGAGAGGATCCCGCTGCCGCAGCCGAGGTCGAGCAGGGCGTCCCCCGCTTTGGCGACCTGTTCGAGCAAAGTGAGGCAAAGCCGGGTGGAAGCATGGCCGCCGGTGCCAAACGCCATACCCGGATCCAGCACCAAAACCGCCCGCCCGTCTTCGGTATAGGGCGGCGTACCCGTTTCGGTCAGCTCCCAGCTCGGGCAGATGAGAAGGCGGGAGCCGATCTTCGTTTTATGGTAATACTGCTTCCATTCGTTTGCCCAGTCCTCCTCCCGCACCGTCTCCCCGGTGACCGAAAGGACGCCGAAGTCCACTTCCGGAAGGGAGGCGCGAAGCTCTGACAGCCCTGCGACGATCTCCTGATAGCTGTCCTTCCCCTGTCCGTTTTTCGGCAGGTAGAAAGTGACCGACGCCGGCGCGTCCTTTTTTTCATACAGGCTGTCGTCCAGATAGTCCCAATGCTCCCCCTCGCCCGCCAGAAATGCGGCAAACTCGTCCGGGTCGTGGATCACAAGTCCGCCCACGCCCCGTCCGAGCAGGTACCCCTCTAAAAAAGGAAGCCCTTCCTTAGTCGTCTCGATAAGGCAGGCATACCAGTCGTTCATCTTTCCCTCCGGTGCCGTTTGAGCAAGGTGGCGGGCGTGAGCCCCGACAGATAGACCTTTTTTTCACAAAGTACAAAGGCTTTGGGCAGGTCTGCGGTCGTTGTTTCCACCTTATTTTGCCGTTCGGCTTTTTTCAAAAACTCCCTTGTATCTCCCGAAACGGTGCACCGGTCGAGATCGAACACGCCGATGATCTCCCGATCCGGCGCCGCGGTATCGCCGCCTAAAAACAGATAGCCGGTTCTCATTCCGCAAGCCTCCCCTTTTCGACCCGGAACACCCTCCCGTTTTGCAATTGCAGGGTGTGGGAAATATCACAGCAGGTGATGAACACCTGCATCTGCCGCAGCCGGTTGCAGATATACGCCTGCCGCTCCTCGTCCAATTCGCTCATCACGTCGTCGAGCAGCATGACCGGCGGCTCCTTTAAAATCTTTTGGAGCAAAAGCGCCTCTCCCAGCTTACAGCAGATGGCGGCCGAGCGCTTTTGCCCCTGCGAGCCGTAAAGCCGCGCCGGCATACCGTCTATCTCCACCACCATATCGTCCCGGTGGACGCCTAACATGGTGACCCCGTTTTTCCTGTCCTCCTCGGCAAAATCGGCAAGCGCTTCGAGATAGGCCTCCGCCGCCTCGGTGCGGTATTCCTCCGGCAGGATATCCCCGAACACGGTGGAACGGTAGGAAAGGCACAGCGTTTCCTTCTTCCCGGTCATGCCGCGGTACAAGGCTCCCGCCGTTTGGTTCAGCTTTTTCACATAGTCGTTCCGGTAGCAGGTCAAAACCGTACCCGCCTTTGCGATCTGCCGGTCCCAGAGCGGGATCGTATCGGCAAGGCGGGGATTTTTAAAAAGCTCTTTGAGCAGGGCGTTTTTCTGCCGGATCAGCCGCTCATACTGGCTGAGATAAGAAGCATAGCCCGGCTGGAGCGCCGAGATCGCCGTATCGAGAAAGCTCCGCCGCTCCTGCGGGCCGTCGGCAATCAGCGACAGGTGCCTGGGTGCGAACACCGCACAGCAAAATTCGGAGGTTTTCTCCTGCAGCGGCATTTTCACCCCGTTTTTCCGGTAGCTTTTCTCCCCCGACAAGATAAGCTCCGCCTGCTGGGTGCGGCGGCTGTCTGCAAAAGAAAGGGTGAGCTTCGCCCACTCCCTGCCAAAGCCGATCATCTCGCTGTCCTTCGCGCCGCGAAAGCTCTTCCCCGACGAAAAGAGACCAATCGCTTCGAGCAAATTGGTCTTTCCCTGCGCGTTTTTTCCGTAGAGAATATTCATCTGCGGGTCGGCGGACAGCGTGATCTTCTCGATATTCCGAAAGCCCTCCGCCGTCAGTGTCTCGACCCTCATCGCTTTACTCCTTACTGTTTTGCGGCGCAAAGATAAACGGCGCCGTCAAATTCCACCCGGTCGCCGGGATATACCTTTCTCCCCCGCTCGGTACAGACTGCGCCGTTTAAAAGAACGTTTCCGGCACGGACGACCTCTTTCGCTTCGCCGCCGGTGCCAACCGCACCGGCGAGCTTTAGAAGCTGATCCAATCGGATCAGCTCGGTATGGATCAAAACCGTTTTCTCCATTACTCTTTGATCCGGATCGGCAGTACCAAAAACAGAAAGCTTTCTCCCTCCGGCGGGAGGATCCGGATCGGGGACACCGCGTCTCTCATCTCCAGCACCACCTCGTCGGTATCGGCGGCGCGCAGCGCGTTATACATATACCGATTGGAAAAGCCGATGGTGAGGTTCGGGCCTATCACCTCGGCCGGGATCACGTCGGAGATCTTGCCGATCGACGTCACGCAGAACAGAGAAATCTCATCCGCCTTGAAATCGCACCGGATATGGCTTTTCACCCGCTCGTTGATGACGATCGACGCCCGGTCGATGCTCTGGCTGAACAGCCGCTTTGACACCTTTACCCGTGTGACCGTCTCGCCGCTGATCGAGGCTTTATAATCCAGAAACTTTCCTTCCAGCAGTCTCGAGATCACCACATAACCCGAGATCATAAACTGCACGTGGTTCTTCCCGACGATCACCTCGACCTCCTCGTCGTTATCGTCTTTGAGCAGCTTGCTGATCTCCGAAAGAGTTTTGCCCGGCACCACAAACTGGAACGCTTCTTTTGTTTCGACCGGCTCCTTCCGCATGGCAAGCTGGTAGCCGTCCACCGAAACCATTTTGAGCATCCCGTCCCCGATATCGAAAAGCGAACCGGTGATCACCGGCATGGCCTCGCTGACCGAAACGGCGTATATGGTCTGCCCGATCATGTTCTTGAGCGTTCCCTGCGGAAGCTTGAACCGCTCGACCGATTCGATCTCGGGCAGCAGCGGATATTCCTCCGGCGACATGCTGTCGATCGCCAGATGGGTGGAGCCGCACTCCAGATAGGTCACCATCTTTTCGTCGCTCTGGAAGGTTAGAATATCGCCCGAGGCTTTTCTCAGAAAATCGGAAAACTTTCTGGCGTCCACCACCAGACTGCCGTTTTCCTCTCCCGCGACCGGCAGAGTATTCCTGATCCCGAGCTCCATATTATAGGCGCTGAGGGTCAGTTCGTTTCCCTTGCAGCAAAGCAAAATGCCCTCCAGCACCGGGAGCGGCGTTTTTGCCGCCGCCGATGCGACCGCCAAAGACACGCCGTTTACGACCTCGCCGAGTTTTTTCAGTTCGCAGGTAAATTTCATACTTCTGCCTCCTTATAAAGCATTCGTTTGTTTTTCACATTTTCACATGCGATAAGTCAAAAAAAGTTTTTTTCAAAAACACATTATATATATAGATAAATAATTTTTTTGATGATGATGATGAAGCGGGTGAAAATGTGAAAAGCTGTAAAATATACCCTGTTTTTGCCGGTTCATGCCATTTTCGGCCGGTGAAAAGAAGGTGGTAAAAATCTTGAAACTGTGGAAAACTTTTTTTGGATGTGAAATTGTGGAAACATTGTGGAGTGGAAAGAAAAACTTTGTGGAGTTACATCGTCTTGATATTTTTGATGATATCCCCGATGATCTCCCGGTAATGGGCGTCCTCCTCCATCTTTTTGACCACCTGATCCCTTGCGTAGACCATGGAGGAGTGATCCCTGCCGCTGAATTCCTTTCCGATATCCTCAAAGGTGAGATTGGTGATTTCCTTAATGATATAGATTGCCGCCTGTCTTGCCTTCGAGATGGGCGCGGAGCGCTTCTGGCTGCGCATATCCTCCGGCTCCACCTGATAGGTACGGGCGACCTCCTCAATGATCCGCTCCACCGTCATGGGGATCGGCTGATCGTCCGACAGGATGTCCCGGATCACCGTCTGCGCCAGACGAACGGTGGGCGGCGAGCCGGTCAGCAGCTTATGCGCCTGCAGCTTTTTCACGGCGCCTTCCATCTGCCGGATGTTGTTTTTGAGCCGGTTTGCCAGAAAATCCGCCACGTCGTCGGGAATATGCAGATCCATCAGCTCCGCTTTCCGCTTGATGATCGCCACCCGGGTCTCATAGTCGGGCAGCTGAATGTCCGACATCAGCCCGCTCTCGAACCGGGATTTCACCCGTTCCTCCAGCGATTTCATGTCCTTCGGCGGACGGTCGGAGGTTAAAATGATCTGCTTATTATTGAGATAAAACTCATTGAATACTAAGAAAAATTCCTCCTGGCAGCGTTCCTTTCCCGCCAGAAAATGCACGTCGTCGATCATTAAAATATCGAGGGACAGATATTTTTCCCGCACCTGGTCGATCGTTTTATCCTGCAGGCTGTTGACGATATCGGAGGTGAAATTGTGACCGGTGATCACCTTGACCTTCAGCTCGGGATGCTTGATATGTACCTCGTTATAAATCGCGTGGATCAAATGGGTCTTCCCCAGCCCGCTCGGTCCGTAGATGAAAAGCGGGTTGTAGTTGCGGGTGACGTTGGTGCAGTTATCCGCCACCGCCTTGCAGGCGGCATAGGCAAGGTTATTCGACGACCCGACGATAAAGGTCTCGAAGGTATACTCGTATTCCGAAGCCTCGTAGGAATCCTGCAAAATGCGGTTCATCCGCTCCGGACTGCGGTCTTTCGGCGTTTCCTCGTCCAGCGCATTGGTGCAGATAATCTCCAGCTTGGGACGAAAGCCCATCACCTCGGTGAACGCTTCCAAGAGAAGTCCGCGGTACTTCCCGTTCAACACATTATACTGAATGGTGGTGCGTACACAGATATAGGCGGTGTCATGCTCGAATCTCAGCGGCTCGAACACCTTCAGCCAGGTGGTGTAGGCGATGTTGGACACCTTTGACTGACAGTATTCCTTGACCAGAGAGACAATCTCCTCAAAGCTCTCCATATTTCCTCCTGTATTGCACGGTCTATTTTAACAAAACGGGCATTCTGCCCGAGCATACTATCTTCTTGGGCGTGGCGATTTTCGCCACGCTTCGAGGGACAAACCGGGTTTACGAGAAAGGCACCGTCTTTGCCAAAACCTCCCTTGTTAAAGGGAGGGGGACCGCGCTTTAGCGCGGTGGTGGGATTCAAAACCGCTTTTTCCTCTTGCGGTTCCCGACATCGGCTGCGGCGAGTAATCGCCTTGCCGCTTGTCGACCGCAGCGCCATTCCCGCCTCACTGTTTCGCCCGCAGGGCGCGTTTCGGCGGCAAAGTCCCCGATTCCCCCTTTTCGTCGAAAACCGGCTTGTCTTGCGCCAATTCTGACGCCGCCTGCACCGGTTTTCTCTCAGGGTGTCACTGCGGCGGTACATGCCCGCCTTCGTGACGGATTAAAATATTCCCGTTACTGATTTTTTTCGAAAGACGGCTATTTATATTGTAACAGAAAAACGAGGTAATTTCAAGTATTTTTCAAAGAGCGGTCATCCCAGCTTCTGCGATGTCAATTGATATGACCCATTTGCTTTCAGAAAAGAAATTCCCTGTATGGTATCGTCTTTTAGGGCGC
>CANQKG010000024.1 GCA_947624425.1 uncultured Clostridia bacterium
TAAGCACCGCCATACTCCGTACCCGCCCAGAGCCGGAGGAAGGTATCGCCCACGCAGATAAAGCCGATAAACAGAAAGCCGCAGATCATCAGCTGCAGCCGTCCGACCCGCACCATAAAGGCGGTGAGAGCTTCGGGGGAGGCGTTTTCTTCCGCCGTTTGCACCGCACGGGGGAGGCTTAGCCCTGCCACCACGCCGGAGAGGATACGGAAATAGGAAACCGGCTGGAGTGCGAGCGAGAGCAATGCGACTGCCTCGGGGCTTTTCAGCGCGCCGAGCAGCATATTTCCAAGCTGCCACTGAAGCCGCCCGACCACCGAGGAACGGAGCAGGAAAAATCCGAACGCCAGCATCTGCCGCAATAGCCGCAGGTCAAGCCGGTAGAGCTTCACCCGCACTTCCAGCACGCCGAACAGATAGATACCCTGAACGGCGATCATGAACAGATCAAGGAGGATCTCGATCAGCAGTAAGCCGTAGACCCCCATTCCCCTGCCGAGGAACCAGATCGTCATAAAAAACCGGAGCAGGATCATCACAAGATGCAGACCCCGCGAGAACAAAAATGCCTCGTAGGCGGTCAGCAGTGAGGGGAACGCCGAAAAGGGGAGGGTCACGGTGAAATTGAGCAGCAGGATCAAAAACACCCGCTTGAGGGTGGCAAGCTCCTCCGGTGAGAGAGCGCCGCCAAAGAGGGTTGGGATCATCTGCCATACAATCAGCCCTACGACGGCGGACAGCATCATGGCGCAGCCGTAAAATAAAACGCAGTGACCGAGGAAGTTTGCCTGCGCCGCCTCCTGACGGCGGAGCCGGTAGCGGGAAACATACCGGCTGATGACCTCCCCGAAGCCGAGATCAAGCAGGGAAAGATACCCGATCAGCGCGCCCGCCATGTGATAGACGCCGTAGGCGCTCTGCCCCAGCGAGCGGAGGATCAGCGGGGTGAGCAGCACGCCCGACAGGATCGAGCAGCCGATCCCCACATAGGAGAGCACCGCGCCCAGCCGGAGATTTCTTCCCGCCGTCATACAGCCGTCCTCAGTGCGTCGGTCATCTTACCGACCGCCTCGGTCTGGATCCCCGCTTCGGGGGAGAGCACCGTACCGGCACGGTAGAGCGCGATCCCCGCTACCTGTTTGTCTGCCAGCAGTTCCCCCACCTGTCGGGCAAGAATGTCCGAATCGGTGCGCCATTCGTTTTGCCCCGCACCGGCATACCGGTCCTCCTGCCCCGCCTTGTAGCAGGCAAGCCCCGCCCAGAGCGCCACATTCTGGTCGGTACAGATCGCTTTCCACTCCGCCAGCGCCTGCGAAAAGGGGAGCGTTTCATGGGCGTACCCGAAATAAAGCTGGCATCAGATAATCCACAAAGCCCGATTCGCTCCCCCAGCGGATCACGTCGGCATAGAGCTTTTCCTCGTCGTTTTGGATATTCCCCGCCGGGCTGATCCCAAACAGGGCATTCGGCTTTGCCTCCTTCACCCGCGCATACAGCTCCGACACCAGAAGGGAGATCTGCTCCCGCCGGAATGCGGCGAGCGGTACCTCTCCGGCCGACTGATAGGCGTTTTCGTCAAAGGAGGGGTCGGTGGTGGGATAGAAGTAGTCGTCCAGATGAATGCCGTCCAGATCGTACCGCAAAAGCTCGGTCACACCGTCGCAGATCATCTCACGAGTCAGATACCCTCTGCCGTTCACCATACGGATCACATCGGTGCCAAGCCATCTGCCAAGCGGCGCGTCGGCAGGCAGGGCGGCAAGCTCCTCGGCGGTGGCAAGCCGCAGCGGATTGATCCAGCCGTGGATCTTCATCCCCATGCCGTGTGCCATATCGATCAAGATCGGCAGCGGATCGTAGGAAAGGGGGACGTTATAAGTCCCCGATGCGACTGCCGAGGGCGGGAACAGCTCGGACGGATAGATCGCGTCTCCGAACGGGCGCACCTGCAAAAGCAGGTCGGTGGCGCCGAGGTCATGCAGCGCGGCGAGGGTTTCGGCGGCGGCGGCGGTAAAGGCTGCAGCGTCCCGTCCGCCCAGCATTTGGCGCAGCTCCAGATAGGATAGCCAGACAGCGCAGCGGGTTTCGTTCACCGGCGCGGCGGAGGAAGTGTGCGGTTCGGGCTGCGGGATACATCCGCCAAGAAGCAGACAGCACAATAGCGAGCAAAATAGTCGTTTCACCTTACCGCCCTCCAAAGAAAAGCCCGCGGCGGCGGGGCGGCCGGTCGGGCGAGGGAAAATCCACCAGAACCGCGTCCTCCCCGATCACCTCGATCGCCTGCCACGGCACCACCGTATCGTCCTCCCGCCCCAGCAGACCGAACAGCTTTGCCTTGCCGTAGATCACCAGCGCGCGCACCGTCGCGGCGTCGATATCCAGCTCCAGATCGTCCACAAAGCCCAGCTTGTAGCCGTCCCGCATACAGATGACCTCCTTCTCATGGAGATCCCCCATTCTGGCGGTTTGCATCATGATCCCTCCCGCGTATGGTTTGCTATTCCACCCTATGCGGCGGCGCGGACGGATATGCAGGCGGAAATTTTCAAAAACCACTTGACAAAATACCCGGGATATCCTATACTATTATTTGCTTTGACCCGTCAAAGCAGGCGTGCCGGTATAGCTCAGGTGGCTAGAGCATGCGGTTCATACCCGCAGTGTCATTGGTTCGAATCCAATTACCGGTACCAGCGGCCCGTTGGTCAAGCGGCTAAGACACCGCCCTTTCACGGCGGTAACACGAGTTCGATTCTCGTACGGGTCACCAAAAATCGGCGGTTTTCCGTTTGGAAAACCGCCGATTTTTACTTTTTCACTTTTCACTCTTCACTGAATGCTTCTTGTTACCACACAGCATCAAAAGGACGCCGGCATTGGGCTTACTGTGCTGCATGATGCTTTGTTGCGGTTTTCACCTAGCCGGTGCTTATTGAATCCCTCCACCGCTTCGCGGTCCCCCTCCCTTTGACAAGGGAGGCTCTGGCGAGCAAATAAGTTTTGATAGAAATTTTAGCAAAGTATGCTGACGGAAGATTTCACCGAACCGGCTGCCGGAAGCTTTTATTGTTTCACTTATCCCTTTGTAAACCACAAAGCTTCCGTCTTTGTCAAAACCTCCCTTGTGAAAGGGAGGGGGACCATGCGTCAGCATGGTGGTGGGATTCAAAACGATACATGAAAATGTTATGCGGCGGCAGGCTTTATCCTTCCTCGCCGAACTGTTCGCGGAGGGTGATCAGCGCCCGCTTTTCCAGACGGGAAACATAGCTGCGGGAGATATTCAGCCGTCGTGCCACCTCCCGCTGGGTGAGCGGGCGGGCGGCGGAAAGCCCGTACCGCAGCCGGATGATCTCCTGCTCCCGCGGAGTGAGGCAGCTGTCGATCAGCCGATAGAGCTTCTCGGTTTTCAGCTTGCAGTCCACCGTGTCCAGCAGATTTTCCTCGTCCGCCACCACGTCGATGAGGGTGAGGGTGTTCCCGTCCTTATCCACGTCGATCGGGTCGCTAATATACACGTCTCCCGCCGATTTTCTGAGGTTGCGGAAATACATCAGGATCTCGTTCTCGATGCACCGCGAGGCATAGGTCGCAAACCGGGCGCCCTTTTGGTAGTCAAAGGTACCCACCGCCTTAATCAGCCCGATGGTGCCGATCGAGATCAGATCCTCCTGCTCGCCCGAGGCGGCGTAATACTTCTTTACGATATGCGCCACCAGCCGGAGGTTATGCTCGATCAGGCGGCTGCGGGCAACGCTGCTGCCGGCCGCCATCTTCTCGAAGCAGGCTTTTTCCTCCGCCGCCGAAAGGGGCTTCGGAAAGGAGCCGAGCCGTTCCACATGAAGGGCAAAATAAAGCAGATGTGACAGGGCAAATTCAACCAAAGCAGAAAACATGGCAATCGGATCCTCCGTTTTTTATGAATATATGCGAGCGGAAAATCACAAAGACCGGAGGTACAAGTCTTTCGGTTGCGTTTTTTCTATGTTTGTGCTACAATAACCGCAAAGCGGATATCATATTTCATGGCAATTATCTATCGGCAAAAGGAGTGGGGCTTTTGAAACGGTTTTCTGACGCGCGCCGGTACCTGATGGTGTTTTTGCTGGCGTTTGTGACCGGCTGTGTGATCTTTCTTCCCTTCGTCATCAAGGACGGCGGGCTGTTCCTCTATTACGGCGACTACAACGTGCAGCAGATCCCGTTTTACAAAATGGCGCACGACGCCGTGCGGGAATGGAATATCGGCTGGAACTGGCTGACCGATCTGGGTGCGAACTTTATCGGCTCCTATACCTTTTACCTGCTGGGGAGCCCCTTTTTCTGGCTGACTTTGATCTTCCCGAGCGGCGCGGTTCCCTATCTCATGGCGCCGCTGCTCATACTGAAATTCTCGGTCATCGCCGTGACCGGCGCCGCTTTCTGCCGCCGCTTTTCCAAAACATGGGAAGGCGCTGCCTTAGGCGGACTGATGTACGCCTTCTGCGGCTTTAACATCTACAACATCTTTTTCAACCACTTTCACGACGCGGTCGCCTTTTTCCCGCTTCTTTTGATCGCGCTGGAGGAGGCGGTGGTCAACCGGCGGCGGGGCGTATTTTTCTTCGCGGTGTTTGTCAACGCCTTACTCAGCTATTTCTTCTTCTTCGGCGAGTGCATTTTCCTTGTCATCTACTTTGTGATCCGGCTGCTTTCCCCCTCTTTCCGGATGAACCTGCGCACCTTCCTTTCGCTGGCGGTCGAAACGCTCCTCGGCTTCGGCGGCGCCATGGTGCTTTTGCTCCCCTCCCTTTATGTGGTGCTGCAAAACTCCCGGCTGGGCAACACGCTTGCCGGATATGACCTGCTTTTCTACGGCAGCGAGCAGCGGTACGGGCTGATTTTATCCAGCCTTTTCTTCCCGCCGGACATCCCCTCCCGTCCGAACTTCTTTGCCAACGCCAACGCCAAATGGTCGTCGGTATCGGCGTATCTCCCGTTTTTCTCGACGATCGGGGTGTTCACCTTCCTCAAGGAGAAAAAGAACCACTGGATGCGGCTATTGCTGACGGTCTGCTTTGTGATGGCAATGGTGCCGGCGCTCAACGCCTCGTTTTCGATGTTCAACGCAAACTTCTACACCCGCTGGTTCTATATGCCGCTCCTTATCATGGCGGCCGTGACGGTCATGGCGCTCGAAAACAGCGAGGCAGACCTCATGTACGGCGTCCGGTGGACGGCGGTGTTCATCGCTTTCTTCTCGCTGATCGGGATCCTCCCCAAAAAGGAGAACGGCGCATACAAGTGGTTCTCGCTCCCCGCCTTCCCCGACCGCTTTTGGATCTATGTGGGGATCGCGGCGGCGTCCACCCTCGCTGCCGCGCTGCTGATCCGGTTCTTCCGGCAGAATCGGCCGGCGCTGATCCGCGCCTCGACCTGCGGCGTGCTGGCGGTTTCGGTCATCTATTCGATCCTGATGATCGGGATGGGGAAATCCCACTCCTACTCCAACCACGATGTGGTGGACGTCGGACTTCACGGCGGCGAACAGCTCGACCTTCCCGACTGGGAAGAGGCGTTCTACCGCATCGACGTGTTCGAGGGGATGGACAACTATCCCATGTTCTGGAACCAGCCCACCATTCAGGCCTTCCATTCGGTGGTGCCGGCGAGCATTATGGAGTTCTATCAGTCGATGGGGATCACCCGAGACGTCTCCTCCAAGCCGGACGTCAAGTATTACGGCCTGCGGGCGCTGGAATCGGTTCGGTATATGCTGGTGAAGACCAGCAAAACCACCTTCGGCGGGCTGCCCGGCTTTGAGAAGATCGGCGTTCAGAATGAGCATACCGTCTACGAAAACCAATACTGCCTCCCGATGGGCTTTACCTACGACCACTATATCACCTCGGAGCAGTATGCCGACTGTGCCGAAGAGAACCGGCACCTTCTGCTGCTCAAGGGGATCTACCTCAACAAAAACCAGATCGCCAGATACGGCTCGGCCTTCACGCCGCTGCCCGATACCGATGCGCACACGCTGACCGAAGCGCAGTATTTTGCCGACTGTGAGGCGCTCAAAGCGACCGCCTCCAAGTCCTTTACCATCGACAACACGGGCTGCACCGCCGAAATGGAGAGCGACCACGCCACCCTTGCCTTCTTCTCGATCCCCTATGAGGACGGCTGGAGCGCCACCGTAAACGGGAAGCCGGTGCCGGTCGAAAAGGTGGCGATCGGCTTTACGGCGGTGCCGATCCCGGCCGGCAGCTCGACGGTGCGGTTTACCTACCGCACACCCGGCTTGACCCTCGGCGCGATCATCACATTGATCTCCTTCCTGCTGTTTGCCGGTTATCTGCTGGTCTGCCGCGTTCTCAGAAAGCGCGATCCGGCGCATTACGCGCCGCTGCCGGGCGCCCACCGCGCCGCCGTTCCCACCGAGGCGACGATCACCGCGCGGGACGCCTATATCGACAGTTTCAAAAAGGAGCAGTAGTGTGAAAAAGTTTTTCAAAACGCTGATCGTCTATTTCTTCGGGAACGCCTTTTCGCGGCTGGTCTCCTTTGTCTTCCTCCTCCCGCTCCAGACCAAATACTGCACCGATGCGCAGATCGGCGAAGTGGACCTCATCAACACCCTTATCACCGTCATCATCCCGGTGATCTGTATCGAGGTCTGGACGGGGATACTGCGGTATCTTTATGATTACAAGTCGATCAAAAACAAGGAGCGGGTGATCTCAACCGGTCTTGTCATCAACCTGATGTGCTTTGTGCTGTTCACCCTCTGCTTTGTGCTGGCGACCTTCCTCTTCAAAATACCCTATGCGATCTATATCTTCTTCTTTGCCACGGGGTATATGCTCAACTCCACCTGGTCGTATATCGCAAGGGGACTGGGGTATAACACGGTCTATGTCTTTTCGGGTGCGATTGGGAGCATTCTTTCCCTGATCCTCCATCTCACCCTGCTCGCGACCTCCTCTGCCAAGGTGGAGTCGCTGATTATCTGCTACACTGCTTCCTATATCGGACCGGTTATCTTTATGGAGTGCTGTGTCCGGGTGTTTCGGCGGTTCTCCCTCAAAAAGGTGAGTCCCACGCTCTTTCGGCAGATGTTCTTTTTCTGCCTGCCGCTGTCGGTCAACTCGGTGTCCTACTGGCTCACCAACTCCTTTAATCGGGTGGTGATCCGGTGGCAGCTCGGCGCGCCGATGAACGGGCAGTTCGCCATTGCCTCGAAATTCACCATGATTATCATGCTGATCGTCACCGTCTTTAACCTCGCGTGGGCGGAGACTGCCTATGCCATGAACGGGGACAAGAATCGCGCACAGAAGTACAATATGGTGCTCAAATACTATAACCGGTTTATCGGTTCCGGCGTGCTGCTTTTGATCCCGGTCACCCTGCTGATCTTCCCCTGGATGGTACACGGCGATTACACGATCGGCAAGCAGATATTGCCGCCGTACTATCTTGCCACCTTTTTGAGTACGCTGGCAAGCTTTATGGGCGGCATTCTGCAGGCGGAGAAGAACACCAAGGTGCTGTTTTCCTCGGCAATGTGGGGTTCCGGCGTCAGCGTTGTCACGCTGCTTGTGCTGATTCCGCTGCTCAAGCGGATCGACCCGAATATGACATTCAATCCGCTGTTTGCCGTCACCTTCTCGCTGATTTTGAGCTTTGCCACCACCGCGTTTTTGCGGGTGCGGATCGCTCGCCGCAGTATGGGCGTGCGGTTCGACTACCGGTTCTTGTTCGCCTACCTGCCGGTTTTCGTGATCGGCTGGGCGGTATTCCAAAGCGGGATCGGGTGGCTGAATCTCGTCTACTTTATCGCCGCCGGGCTGTTTGCACTCTGGCTGATGCGAGGCATGATCCTGATGATCCTCCAAAAGCTGCGGCAGAGAAAGGACGCCTGACAGAAGATCACACCGTAAGGGGACAGACAGATGAATCAAAAAAATCTGAATCTCATTTTTGAAAACTATATCTCCCGCTTTGAGCGGTTTAACAAGCCTGCGCCTGCCGAGCCGAATGAAAGCTATAAGTGGGCAGCCGTGCAGAACTTTCGGCAGGCGTTTGATCTGGACGCGCCCGATTTTGCTTCGATGTTAAAAAGGGCTTGCGGGACAACGAAAAATATCATTGACAGTTATACCCAGCCGTTCGGCGGACTTGTGGTCATGGCTGAAAAAAACGGCGAAGCCGAAACCATCCGGCAGATGTTTCGCAAACTCTATGCCAATGACAACGGTGATTTGGCTCTGCGGCAGCAAAAGATCACGGCGTTTCTGTCCTCCTGCGATGCGCTGCTCGAAAAGCATTATCCGTCCAGCTTTTTGTATAAAAACGATCAGCGCTCCGCGATGGCATACCTCTGGTTCTATGACCCGGACCACAACTATCTCTGCAAGGCGACCGAGGCACGGTATCTGGCGGACGCCGTCGGGTTTTATGAGGAATGGGGTACCTATGCGGACTTCCGGCTGGATGTTTACTATCGCTTTTGCGATGCACTGGTGGACGAAATTCGCAAAAATCCGGCTCTGATTGCCGTTCATCAAAGCCGGTTTGAGGGACACGAAGCCGAAATGCACCCCGATTCGCAGCTGCATATTCTGGCGTTCGACATCATTTATTGCGCCCGCACCTATGGTCTGTATACCGGGGTCGAGCTGCAAACGACTTCTTCGGAGGTCAGGCGGCTGTATCAGCAGCGCAGGGAAAAGGCAAAAGAAGCGGCACAGCGGCTTGCCGCCGTCGAGGAAAAGGAAACCCTGCTGCAAGAGGGGATCGCGGCAGCCAAAGCCATGCTCCAAAGCGGCGCGGCGATCCGGCACAGGATGTTCGGGACCGGCAGCTTGGAGCAGGTCGATGATCCATGGCTTTTGGTTCACTTTCCGGAATCAGATGCCACCAAAAAGTTTGTGTTGACCTCCGCATTGGGAGGCGGCTTTCTCACTTTGGACACACCGGAATTCCCGGCGTTTGCAAAGCGGTATGGCGAGGTGCTCAAACAGGAAAAAGAAATATCCGATCAGATGAGTAGAGCAAAAGCGGAGTATGAACTCTATGCCGCTTATCTCGACTGACAAAGAAAGGACGCCTGATATGGAGAGCACCGCGCTGATTGCCGCGTTGACCGATGCCCTTGCGGGCTTTTTTGAGGACGAGCCAGTCATAGCCCTTGCGGGCGCGCACGCGAAAGGGGTGGCGGACGCCCATTCCGATCTGGATCTCTATCTGTTCGGGGATCGCCCAAAGCCCTATGAAGCCCGCAGGGAACTGGCAGTCTCCCTCTGCGATGCGGGCAGCACTCCCTTTGTCACCAAAACGCTGGATCAGCCGTGGGGTGGCTCGGCGGATTTTACCTTTCGGGGCGTGCCGGTGGAAACGGTGCTGCGTACCAAGGCTCAGACCGATCTTGCTGTCGACCGCGCGCTCTCCGGCGCGTTTGAGATCATACCGCAGTGCTGGACTTCAAACGGGTATTATACCTATATCGTGCTGAGCGAGCTGCAATTTTTGAAGCCGATCCGCGATCCGGACGGCTGGCTTGCGGCGATCAAAAAGCGAACCGCCGTCTATCCCGAACCGCTTCGCGCCGCTGTGATCGGCCGCTTTTTTGCGCGGGCGGGAACATGGCTCGGCAATTTCCACTATGCTTCGGCAATCGAGCGGGAGGACATCCTGTTTGCCGCACCCGCTGTGCTCCATACGCTGCTGGATCTGATCCAGGTGATTTTTGCGGTCAATCGGCGGTATTATCCCGGCGATAAAAAGCTGGAGGCGGCTTTGCGGTCACTCCCGTACTGCCCGCAGACGCTGCTTGCCAATCTCGAACTGCTGCTTTCCTATCCGAAGGATCGCCGGATTCTCCACCGGCAGGCGGATATTCTGGCGAGAATCCATCGGGAGCTTCTGGAAAAAGTAAAAAGCGAAACCTGACCATGCCGGAAAAGGAACATGGATCGGCTTTCACTTGCTTTGCGGCGAATGAATCCCACCACCGCGCTTTAGCGCGGTGGTGGGATTCATAACATCAGTATCGCAAGTATGCGGCAAAGGCTATTCCCACCGCCAGAGATGGCGGGAGAGGTCTACATTTCCGTCGGGGAGGAAGGTGACGCCTTCCGCCTCCAGCATACGGCGCTGTTCGCCGATCCCGCCGAAGGCAAAGCCGGGCGCCGGACGCCCTGCCCGATTGACCACCCGATGGCAGGGGATCACACCCGGCAGGGGATTGTGGTGCAGCAACGTGCCGACCGCCCGCGCCGCGCGGGGATTTCCTGCCATCCATGCGATCTGCCCGTAGGTGGCAACCTTCCCATATGGGATCTGCTTTACCGCTTTGTATACCGCTTCGGAAAAGGTCATGTTCTGCCTCCTGAAATAAAAACTGTCAAAACCGGCGTCGAAAACCGAGCTTGCGGTTTGTGAATCCCACCACCGCTTCGCGGTCCCCCTCCCTTTGACAAGGGAGGTCTTGACAAAGACGAAAGCTATGTGGTTGGAAATAGGATAAGTGAAACAATAAAAGCTTCCATTGGCTGGTTTAGTATCATCTTTTGTCAGCACACTTTGCTAAAATTTCTATCAAAACCTGCTTGCTCGCCAGAGCCTCCCTTGTCAAAGGGAGGGGGACCATGCGTTAGCATGGTGGTGGGATTCATTGCGGTTTAAGGCGGTGTTTTCCTATTATCATACAGATAAAAAAGAACACTGGCGGCAGGCTTATTGTGCTGCACGGTGCTTTGTCGCCGTGCGGCACTTATGCTGTATACAGGCACGCTCGAGGTCTCACCGCGATACCGGCGGCGGAAGTTTTTCTAAAGGGAGCCAAGAGGGGAAAATCTTTTTCTGAAAAAGACTTTCCCCTCTTGTGGGTCGTTACCGCGCTTTCGGTTTGCATACGGAAAGAGCGTCTGCTGTGAAACAGCGGTTTACACAAAGCAAGTCAAGGCTTTGCGTCTACTGAAAGACTGTGGTTTACACTAAGCAAGTGCAAGCCCCATTTTCGCAGGCAAATCCGGTTTTCCGAATATCTGCGATACCAAAAAACAAGTGCTTTTTGAATCCCACCACCGCTTCGCGGTTCCCCTCCTCTTGCGGTTCCCGGCGCTGCCTGCGGCGGGTAACCGCCTTGCCAGCCGCCGACCGCGGCGCCACTCTCGCCTCGCTGTTTCGCCCACCGGGCGCGCTTCGGCGGCGGAGCCTTTTTCTTACTTCGAGATGATGTCGCGGGTATCGCGGGCGATCAAAAGCTCCTCGTTGGTGGGGATCACCCAGACCTGCGTTTTGGAGTCGGGCGTGGAGATCATTTCCTCCGCGCCGTTGTTGGCGGCGTTTTTCTCCTCGTCCAGCTTGATCCCGAAAAACTCCATATTCGCGCAGGCGTCCCTCCGGCAGGGAGCGGAATGCTCACCGATGCCGCCGGTGAACACCACCGCGTCCAGTCCGCCCATGACGGCGGCATAGCTGCCGATCAGCTTTTTGATCTGGTACCGCTGCATATCGCCGGCAAGCGCCGCGCGCCCGTTGCCGTCCGCCGCCGCGGCGCGCAGGTCGCGGTCGTCGCTGGTCAGCCCCGAAACGCCGATGTAGCCCGATTTTTTGTTGAGCAGCGTGTTCATCTCGGCGACCGAGAGGTTCTCCTTCTCCATCAGATAGAGTACGGCAGAGGGATCGACCGAACCGGAGCGGGTGCCCATCAGAATACCGTCAAGCGGGGTGAAGCCCATCGAGGTATCGACCGACTTGCCGCCGTCTACCGCCGACACCGAGGAGCCGTTTCCAAGGTGACAGGTGACGATCTTCAGCTCGGACGGGTCCTTGTGAAGAAGCTCCGCCAAACGGGCGCTCACGAACCGGTGAGAGGTGCCGTGGAAGCCGTATTTCCGAATGTGATATTTCTCGTAATACTCATAGGGCAGACCGAACAGATATGCCTTGGGCGGCATCGACTGATGAAACGCCGTATCGAACACCGCCACCTGCGGCACCGACTCCGGCAGTACCTTGCGGCAGGCGCGGATCGCCTCCACATTGGCGGGATTGTGAAGCGGCGCCAGCTCGGAGAAGCCCTCGACCG
>CANQKG010000025.1 GCA_947624425.1 uncultured Clostridia bacterium
TGACAAGGGAGGCTCTGGCGACCAAATGAGTTTTACCGGAAATATGGAAAAAGGAAGGCTGACAAAAGCCTTCCTTTATTTATCTCAAAAGCCGATATCTGTTGTCAAAACCCACCAAACCAAATCCCATCACAAAACTGCCGTCCTTGTCAGCCGCCTTGCTGTTTCGTCCGCTGGGCGCGCTTCGGCAAGAGCGCCCTTTGACAAGGGAGGTTTTGACAACAGCATTTTGCTTTTGCGGTTAAAATAAAAATCCACCCGCTATGCGAGTGGATTTTTATTTGGACTAAATTTTTCTCGTTACTTCTCGTCCTTGATCGCGGCCTGAGCGGCGGCGAGGCGGGCGATAGGTACGCGGAACGGGGAGCAGGACACATAGTTAAGTCCGACCTTATGGCAGAACTCCACTGTGGAGGGATCGCCGCCATGCTCACCGCAGATACCGAGCTTGATGTCGGGACGGGTCTCGCGACCGAGGGTCGCCGCCATCTTGACCAGCTTGCCTACGCCGACCTGATCCAGCTTGGCAAACGGATCGGACTCGTAGATCTTCTTATCATAGTACGCATCGAGGAACTTGCCTGCGTCGTCACGGCTAAAGCCGAAGGTCATCTGGGTCAGATCGTTGGTGCCGAAGCAGAAGAACTCGGCTTCCTTGGCGATCTCGTCTGCGGTCAGAGCCGCACGCGGGATCTCGATCATGGTACCGACCTTATAGACCATCTTGACGCCGGCGTCCGCGATCAGCTGATCGGCGGTTGCGGTGACAACGCTCTTGACATACTTGAGCTCGGCGCGCTCACCGACCAGCGGGATCATGATCTCGGGCACCACATTCCAATCGGGATGCGCCTTGTTCACATTGAGCGCCGCCTTGATGACCGCACGGGTCTGCATGGCCGCGATCTCCGGATAGGTGACAGCCAGACGGCAGCCGCGGTGACCCATCATCGGGTTGAACTCATGGAGCGAAGCGATGATCGCCTTGATATCCGCCACCGACTTGCCCTGCGTTTTTGCCAGCAGCTCGATGTCCTTCTCCTCGGTGGGCACGAACTCATGCAGCGGCGGATCCAAAAAGCGGATGGTGACCGGCTTGCCTTCCATCGCCACATACAGCTCCTCAAAGTCGCCCTGCTGCATCGGCTCCAGCTTTGCCAGAGCAGTTTCCCGCTGCTCCACGGTATCGGAGCAGATCATCTCGCGGATCGCCGCGATCCGGTCGGGATCAAAGAACATATGCTCGGTACGGCACAGACCGATGCCCTCGGCGCCGAACTTCGCCGCCTGCTTGGCGTCCGTCGGCGTATCGGCATTGGTGCGGACCTGCAGCTTGCGGTATTTATCCGCCCAATCCATGATCCTGCCGAACTCGCCGCCGATTGAAGCGTCCACGGTCGGGATCGCTTCGCCGTAGATGTTGCCGGTGGTGCCGTCGAGCGAGATATAATCGCCCTCATGATAGACCTTGCCGGCAAGCTCAAATTCCTTGGCAGCCTCGTTGATCTTGATCTCGCCGCAGCCCGACACACAGCAGGTGCCCATGCCGCGCGCGACCACCGCCGCGTGAGAGGTCATGCCGCCGCGCACGGTCAGAATGCCCTGTGCATAGTGCATACCCTCGATGTCCTCCGGCGAGGTCTCCAGACGAACCAGCACAACCTTTTCGCCCTGCTCGCCCTGCTTCACAGCGTCCTCGGCGGTAAACACGATCTTACCGCAGGCAGCGCCCGGCGACGCCGCCAGTGCGCTGGCAATCGGGGTCGCCGCTTTGAGCGCGTCGGCGTCAAACTGCGGGTGGAGCAATGCGTCAAGCTGCTTCGGGTCGATCATCAAAACGGCTTCCTTCTCCGAGATCATACCCTCGTCCACCAGATCGCAGGCGATCTTCAAAGCCGCCGCAGCCGTCCGCTTGCCGTTTCTGGTCTGGAGCATAAACAGCTTCTTGTCCTCGATGGTGAACTCCATATCCTGCATATCGCGGTAATGGCTTTCGAGCTTGTTGCAGATCTTAACGAACTGCTCATAGCACTCCGGCATAACGTCTTTAAGCTGGTCGATGGTCTGCGGTGTGCGGACGCCCGCCACCACGTCTTCGCCCTGCGCGTTCATCAAGAACTCGCCGAACAGCTTCTTCTCGCCGGTCGCCGGATTTCTGGTGAACGCCACGCCGGTGCCGGAGGTGTCGCCGGTATTGCCGAACACCATCTGCTGTACGTTGACCGCCGTTCCCCAGGAGCCGGGAATGTCGTTCATTCTGCGATAGTAGATCGCGCGCGGGTTGTTCCAGGAGCGGAACACCGCCTTCACGGCGCCCATCAGCTGCTCCTTCGCATCGCTCGGGAAGTCCTCACCGATCTTGTCCTTGTATTCCGCCTTGAACTGATTGGCAAGCTCTTTTAAGTCGTCGGCGTCCAGCTCGGTATCCAGCTTGACGCCCTTCTTCGCCTTCATCTCGTCGATCAGCTCTTCAAAATACTTCTTGCCGACCTCCATGACCACGTCGGAGTACATCTGAATGAAGCGGCGATAGGAGTCATAGGCAAAACGGGGATTGCCGGTCTTGGCGGCGAACGCCTCAACCACCTCGTCGTTCAGGCCGAGGTTCAGGATGGTATCCATCATGCCGGGCATCGAAGCGCGCGCGCCGGAACGAACCGACACCAGAAGCGGATTGTGAAGATCGCCGAACTTCTTGCCGGTGATCTCCTCCATCTTGACGATGTATTCCATGATCTGCTGCTGGATCTCATCACTGATGACTTCTCCGTCCTCGTAATACTGTGTGCAGGCCTCGGTCGTGATGGTAAAGCCCTGCGGAACCGGCATACCCAGATTGGTCATCTCTGCCAAATTGGCGCCTTTTCCGCCCAGCAGCTCTCTCATCGAGCCGTTGCCCTCGGAGAACAGATAGACGTATTTTTTGCTCATCAAAAATCTACCTCCATGTCTTTTTTCTCCGCCGCCGCAAAAAACGGCATACGGAAGCTCCCGTATCAGTTTCGGGTACCTATTTATTATACCAAAACGACCGCAACGCTTCAACCCCTTTTTTGTAAAAATCTTCATCCGGCGAAAAAGACCAAATTTCATCTCGACAACACCGGGAAAAGGTGGTAAGATAAAAGAGAAAGCACGGGAAGCGACCGCAAGGAGAAAGCATATGACGTTTCACGGTAAGGACATCAAGATTTTCACCGGCAATTCCAATATCCCCGTTGCAAAGCAGACCGCCAAAGCGCTGGGTCTGCCGCTCGGGAAATCGAATGTCATCACCTTCAGCGACGGCGAGATTTCGGTTTCGCTTCAGGAATCGGTGCGCGGCTCGGATGTGTTCATCTTCCAGTCCACCAGCGCTCCGGTCAACACGAACTTAATGGAGCTTCTCATCATGTGCGACGCCTGCAAGCGGGCGTCGGCGGCGCGGATCACTGCGGTGATCCCCTACTTCGGCTATGCAAGGCAGGACAGAAAGGCAAAATCGCGGGACCCCATCTCCGCCAAGCTGGTGGCGGATCTCATCACCACGGCAGGCGCCGACCGAGTGCTGACCATGGATCTCCACGCCGCCCAAATTCAGGGATTTTTCAATATTCCGCTGGACCACCTGCTGGGCGTGCCGGTGCTCGCTCCCTATTTTGCCGAGCGGTTCGGGAAGAACACCGGCGATACGGTGGTGGTCTCCCCCGATCTCGGCTCGGTCACACGTGCGAGAAACTTTGCCGACCGGATCGACGCACCTCTGGCAATCGTGGATAAGCGGCGGCAGCGGGCGAATGTCAGCGAGGTGATGAACATCATCGGCGACGTGCGGGACAAGCGGGTCATTCTGGTGGACGATATGATCGACACCGCCGGAACGCTCTGCAACGCGGCGGCGGCGATCGTCGAAAAGGGCGGCGCAACCGAGGTGTACGCCTGCGCGACCCACGGCGTGCTGTCGGGACCGGCGATCGAGCGGATCGAAGCCAGCGTCATCAAAGAGGTGGTACTGCTCGATACGATCCAGCTTCCGCCCGAAAAGGCGTGTGACAAGATCACCATGCTGAGAGTGGCGCCGATCTTTGCCGACGCGATCACCCGCATCTATGACGATAAGCCGATCTCGCCTTTGTTTGTATAAAGTCCGGCAGATCGGCATAGAATGAGGAGCGGCCGGGCGGTTGCTCCTCATTCTTTCATGAGAAAGGAGCTTTCGATGCTGTTTTTGAAAAGGCAGCCCGTCGCGTGGCTGGTAGCGGGACTGGGAAATCCCGGACTGCGGTATGAGAACACCCGCCACAATGCGGGCTTTATGGCGATCGACCGCCTTGCCGCCGACTGCGGCGTTTCGATCGAGCGGCTGAAATACAAGGCGAAAACGGCGGAGGCGGAGGTAGGCGGCGTGCGCTGTTTGCTGATGAAGCCCAATACCTTTATGAATTTAAGCGGGCAGGCGGTGGCGGTAGCCGCCCGGTTTTACAAAATCCCGCCCGCGCATATTCTGGTCTTTTCGGACGATATCGCACTGGAGCCGGGAAAGATCCGGATCAGGCGGAAAGGCTCCGCCGGCGGACAGCGGGGCTTGCAGAGCATCATTGACGAGCTGGGAAGCGAGGACTTTCCTCGAATCCGGCTGGGGATCGGGGCAAAGCCGCACCCCGATTACGATCTGGCGGACTGGGTGCTTTCCCGCTTTTCGGCGAAAGAACTTCCCGTCATGGAAAAAGCCGCCGCCCGCGCGGCAGAAGCGGCTGTTCCGGTGATCGCCGGTAAAATCGACGAGGCAATGAACCGGTACCAGGGTTAAACGCCCGCTTAAAGCGCGCCCGGAGGGCGAAACAGCAAGGCGGGATGATACACACGATCCCATTTTGCTTTGCGGATTGTGAATCCCTCCACCATGCTGCCGCATGGTCCCCCTCCCTTTGACAAGGGAGGTTTTGACAAAAACGGCAGAATGGTGGTTTAAGCTGGGATAAGTGAAATCTTCTGTCAGCAAACTTTTCTGAAATTTTTATCAAAACCTCTTTGATCGCCAGTGCCTCCCTTGTCAAAGGGAGGGGGACCGCGAAGCGGTGGTGGGATTCAAAAAGCACTAGTTTTGTGAAAACCGCTGTCTTGCGGTAGACGCAAAAGCTCAACTGGCTCGGTGTAAATCGCAATCTCTGGGCAGACGCTTTTTCTGTGTGGAAACCGAAGGCTCGGTAACGCCCACAAGAGAGGAAAGTCTTTTTTAGAAAAAGATTTTCCCCTCTTGGCTCCCCTTAGAAAAACTTTCGGTTGCTGGAATCAGGGTGGAAACCGGGAGCGTGCCTGTATGCGGCATAAGTGCAAAATCGAAACAAAGCACTGCGGAACACAGAAATCCTACCGCCAGCGTTCTTTTGACACCTCATGACAGCGGGAAATGGTGCGCTTCGATACCGCTAACCAAATGATTGCGTACCAAAATTTATGCACCTGCTAAGGAGGTTGTCCATACATCTTCCTATTCGCACCCACTTCGTTCCGGGCAAGGAAGTCCGCTGTTTGCACTTGCTATAAGTGCGAACCCCAAAAACCACTTCACTAAATTGATTGTCAATACCGCGTTCTAATCGCTCTCACTTCGTTCCGGGCAGAAAAATCTGCTATTCTCACCAAGCCACAAGCGCGTACCAAAAAAGTTCCGGGCAGATAAGCCCGATACCCGCACCCGCTGCAAGTGCGTACCAAAAAAGCGAACTAAAAAAGGAGAGATTATGTCCCTGTTCACCCGTCTGCTGTCTGACTTAGACAGCTATCAGGAGATCAAAAACGCCGTATCCTCCGCCCGATTGCCCGCGATGGTGATCGGGCTTTCCGCCGTGCATAAAGCGCAGTGGGCGCTGGCGCTGGCGGAGGAAACGGGCAGACAGATCGTCCTGCTGACCGGGGAGGAGGCGGAGGCGCACCGCCTTTGCGAGGACGTCAACGCCATGGCGGGAGGCGAACGCGCCGTTTTGTATCCGGTGCGGGACCTGCAATTCAGGCAGACCGCCGGCGCATCGGGCGAGTATGAGCAGCAGCGGCTCAAGGTGCTGGCAAAGCTTTCGGCGGGAGACTGCCCGATCGTCTGCACATCGGCTGCGGCGGCGGCACAGTATACCATGCCGCCCGCACGGCTGAAAGAGGCTTCCTTCACCCTCTCGCCGGGGGACTGCATCACGCCGGAGCAGCTGATCAAAAAGCTTCTGCATTCCGGCTATACCCGCCGCACCCGTGTGACGGGGCAGGCGCAGTTTGCCCTGCGGGGCGGGATCGTGGACTTTTTTCCGCCCGCTTCTGCCGACCCGATCCGCGCCGAGTTCTGGGGGGACGAGATCGACACCCTGTCCGCTTTCGACCTTGACACCCAGCGCCGCACCGAAACGCTTCCCTCTGTCGGGATCGCACCGGCGCGAGAAATCCTCTTTGATACGCCCACGGCATTGGCGGACGGGATCAAGGGTCTGATCGCGGGACTTCCTGCCGCGTCACCGGCTCATCCGATCCTCCGGCAGGAGCTTTCGACAGCCGAGGCGGGACTGCCGCTTCAAACCGATAAATTCCTGCCGCTTGCCTATCCGAAGCCCGCAACCCTGCTCGATTACTGCGAAAACCCGCTGGTGATCCAAAGCGAGCGCGCCGACGCCAAGCGTGCGCTGGACGGCGCCGACCGGCTTTTTAAAGAGGACGCAAAAATTCTACTGGAGGAAGGGGTACTCTCCGCCGGGCTGACCGAGTACCGGCTGGAATGCGAGGCTTTCTACCGCCGGATCGACCGGTGCGACACCCTGTTTTTCGATACCTTTGCCCGCTCCGGCGTGACCGGGCTTGCCCTGTGTAAGCAGGTGACGGCGCTGGCGCATTCGGGATTCGGGGGAAGCCTTTCCCTTTTGGAGGAGGACTTGTCCGGGCTGCTTTCGGAGGGCTACCGCTGCGTGATGCTGGCGGGAGAGCCGAAAGCCGCGCGGATACTGGCAAACGACCTGCAAAACGCGGGACTGCCCGCGCTCTATTCGGAGCTTCCTGCTAAGCTGCCCGCGGGGCAAATCACCGTTACAACGGGGAGCCTTTCGGGCGGGTTTACCTATCCCGACAATAAAACCGCCCTCTTTACCACTCTGCGGGCGGCAAACAAACAGCGACGCCCGAGAAAGCGGCGGAAGGGAGAGGAGATCCGCTCCCTGTCCGACCTTCAGCCGGGCGATCTGGTGGTGCATACCGCCCACGGCATCGGCAGGTTTGACGGAATCCAAAAGCTCGACCTCCACGGCGTGGTCAAGGATTATATCAAAATCCGGTACGCGGGCGCCGACGTGCTTTATCTGCCGGTCACCCAGCTGGACCTGGTATCGAAATATATCGGTCCGAGGGAAGAGGGACAGAAAAAGCTCAACAAGTTAAACTCCGGCGAATGGAACCGTACCCGCCGCACCGTGCGGCAGGCGGTGGCGGAGATGGCGGACGAGCTGATCCGCCTCTATGCCGAGCGGATGCAGCAAAAGGGGTACGCCTTTTCTCCCGACAGCGAGTGGCAGCGTGAATTTGAGGAATACTTCCCCTATGAGGAAACGGACGACCAGCTGACCGCCACCGAGGAGATCAAGCGGGACATGGAGAAAGACACCCCGATGGAACGCCTGCTCTGCGGGGATGTTGGCTTCGGCAAGACCGAGGTGGCGTTTCGCGCCGCATTCAAGGCGATTTTGGACGGCAAGCAGGTGGCGATGCTCTGCCCCACCACCATTCTGGCGTGGCAGCATTACCAAAACGCGGTGGAGCGGTTCTCCCACTTTCCGGTCAATGTCGAACTGCTCTCCCGCTTCCGCACCCCGAAACAGCAAAAGGAAATTCTGAGGCGGCTGAAACGGGGCGAGATCGATCTCATCATCGGCACCCACCGGCTGGTGCAGAAGGACGTGGCGTTCCGCGATCTGGGGCTTGCCATTGTGGACGAGGAACAGCGGTTCGGGGTGGCGCACAAGGAGCGGTTCAAGGAGATGTTCCGTGCGGTGGATATGCTCCACCTCTCGGCAACGCCGATCCCCCGTACCCTCAACATGGCGATGAGCGGGATCAGAGATATCTCCCTGCTGGAGGATCCGCCCCTCGACCGCTTCCCGGTGCAGACCTATGTGATCGAATACGACCCCGCTGTACTGGCGGACGCGATCCGCAGAGAGCTGCGCCGGGACGGGCAGGTGTACTATATCCACAACCGCATTGAGAGCATCGAGCTGTGCGCCGCGCGGCTGCGGCAAACACTTCCCGACGCGCGGATCGCCGTCGCCCACGGGAAGATGAGCGAGGAGATCTCCGCCGTCTGGCAGAAGATGGTGGAGCATGAGGTGGACGTGCTGGTCTGCACCACCCTGATCGAAACGGGGGTGGACGTTCCCAACTGCAACACCCTCATCATCGAGGACGCCGACCGGATGGGGCTTTCCCAGCTCTATCAGCTGCGCGGACGGGTAGGGCGGTCGGGACGGCGCGCCTTTGCCTTTTTCACCTTCCGCCCCGGGCGGGCGCTGAGCGATGTGGCGGCGCGGCGGCTCAATACGATACGGGAGTTCACCCAGTTCGGCTCCGGCTTTCGGATCGCGCTGCGGGATCTGGAGATACGGGGCGCGGGGAATATCCTCGGCGCACGGCAGCACGGACATATGGAAGCGGTGGGGTACGATATGTACCTCCGGCTTCTGACCGACGCCATTGCCGAGCAGCAGGGGAAAACGCCGCCGCCGAAAAACGCCGAATGCCTCATCGACATTCGGCTGGAAGCGCATATCCCCGAAAGCTATATTGCCGACCTGCCGACCCGTCTGGACGTCTACCGGAAGATCGCGTCGGTCACCACCGAACCGGAGAGCATGGATTTACTGGACGAGCTGATCGACCGGTTCGGGGAGCCGCCGAAATCGGTGCAGGGGCTGATCGATGTGGCGCTGCTGCGGAATACCGCCGCCCGCGCCGGCTTTACCGAGATCACCCAGCGTGGCGACACTCTGATCCTCACCGCCGACTCCCTGCCGATGGCGGCGGCAGAGAAGCTCATCCGGGGCATGGAAAAGGGGCAGGTGCAGCTTGGCGCGGGGGACAAAAGCTATGTCGCCGTTTCGATCCGAAGCCCCGATACCCCGCTTGATACCCTTCGCCGCGCGATGAAATGTATCCGCACCGATACCCCTTGACAAATGCGGAAAAGTCCTTTATCATAAAAATGTGGAAAACCGGACGGTTGCCACAACATACAGCTTACTTTATGTTTGTGAGAATTTTCTCACAAGCCGTGAGCCGTCTGGTGGGCAGACGGCTCACTTCTTTTTATGTTCTGCTTGACACCGCACGCAAAAAGTGCTAGGATAATATCACAAATGCGATGATGAGGACGGCGGTATTTCCATTGGCGTCTTGCAGAGAGTGCGGGGCATGGGCTGCAACCCCGAACAGGCACCGGAAGCACCGTTACCACCTCGGAGTGTGCGAAAAACGCACCGGCGCGCCCCGTTACCGGCGAAAAACGAGCGGCTTTTTTAGAAAAAAGCAATCTGGGTGGAACCGTGGAGTGTAAGCACTTCATCCCATATCGGGATGAAGTGCGTTTTTTTAGAAAGGAGCAAAACAGCGATGATCAAGATCACCTGCAAGGACAATACGGTAAAGGAGATTGCCGCCGGGCTGACCGCGGCGGATTTTGCAAAGGAGCTTGGTATGGGGCTTTACAAGGCAGCCTGTGCCTGCCGGATCGACGGAGTGGTTTGCGACCTGCGCACACCTCTCACCCGCGACTGTAAGCTGGAGATACTGACCTTTGACGATCCCGCCGGGAAAAAGGTATTCTGGCACTCGGCGTCCCACCTGCTGGCGCAGGCGGTGAAAAGGCTCTACCCGACCGCAAAGCTCGCAATCGGGCCCGCCGTGGAGAACGGCTTTTACTATGATTTTGATTTGGAGACCCCTTTCACGCCGGAACAGCTGACCGCGCTGGAAGCCGAAATGAAAGCGATCTGCAAGGCGGGCATGGAGATCACCCGTTTCACCCTGCCCGCGGACGAGGCGACAAAGCTGATGACCGAGCGGGGCGAGCCATACAAGGTGGAGTTGATCGCCGAGCACGCCGCGAAGGGTGACGAGCTGAGCTTTTACAAGCAGGGCGAGTTTGTCGATCTCTGTGCGGGGCCGCACCTGCTCTCCACCGCGCCGCTCAAAGCGGTCAAGCTGACCGCCTGCACCGGCGCTTACTGGCGGGGCGACGCGAAGAACAAACAGCTTTGCCGGGTATACGGCGTCGCCTTCCCGAAGGCGAGCGCGCTGACTGCTCATCTGGAGCAGCTGGAGGAAGCCAAAAAGCGGGATCACAACCTCCTTGGCAGACAGATGGAGCTGTTCACCACCTCCGACCTGATCGGGCAGGGACTGCCGATCCTCCTGCCGAAAGGCGCGCGGATCATTCAGCTTCTCCAGCGGTGGGTCGAGGACGAGGAGCAAAAACGGGGCTGGCTGCTCACCAAAACGCCCTTTATGGCAAAAAGCGACCTCTATAAGCTGTCGGGACACTGGGATCACTACAAAGACGGTATGTTCGTGCTGGGCGATCCCGATTCGGAGGACGAGGTGTACGCACTCCGTCCGATGACCTGCCCGTTCCAGTATCAGGCGTATCTCAACCGGAAGCGCTCCTATCGGGAGCTGCCGCTGCGGTACAACGAGACCTCCACCCTGTTCCGGAACGAGGCGTCCGGCGAGATGCACGGGCTGATCCGGGTGCGGCAGTTCACCATCTCGGAAGGGCATCTGATCTGCCGCCCCGACCAGCTGGAGCAGGAGTTTTCAAATTGCCTTGAGCTTGCCATCTATATGCTCAAAACGCTGGGGCTGTATGAGGACGTGTCCTACCGCTTCTCCCAGTGGGACCCGAATGATCGGGAGAAGTATATCGGCACGCCGGAGCAGTGGGAGGAAGCGCAGTCTGCCATGGCGCGGATCCTCGACCACCTCAACATTCCCCATGAGATTGGAATCGGCGAAGCGGCGTTCTACGGACCGAAGCTGGATATTCAGATCAAGAATGTCCACGGCAAGGAGGACACCCTCATCACCATTCAGATCGACCAGATGCTGGCGGAGAAGTTCGGGATGGAGTATGTGGACAAAGACGGCTCCACCAAGAATCCCTATATCATTCACCGCACCTCGATCGGCTGCTACGAGCGAACGCTGGCGCTGCTGATCGAGAAGTACGCAGGCGCATTTCCGCTCTGGCTGGCGCCAACCCAGTGTGTGGTGCTGCCGATCAGCGAGAAGCAGCAGGAGACGGCGGCGGCGGTACGGGAAACACTCTTTGCCGCCGGACTGCGGGCGGAGCTGGACGACCGGAATGAGAAGATCGGCTACCGGATCCGCTCGGCGCAGCTGGAAAAGATCCCCTATATGCTGATCGTCGGCGACAAAGAGGTCGCAGACGGCACGGTATCGGTACGCGCCCGCTCGGGAGAAGACCTCGGCGCCATGCCGGTGGACGCCTTCCTCGCCAAAGCCCGCGAAGAGATCGAAACCAAAGCTTTTTAGTACGCACTTGCGGCTGGGTGGAAATAGCAAGCTTACTGCCCGAAACCAAGTGAACGCGGCGATAAAGCCTTATTGACAATCACTTTAGTGAGTGGTATGCCGAATTTCGCCCGAAACCAAGTACGGCGCGAAGATATGGCTGTATGGACAACCATTTGCGGCAAAGGGGTCAACATATTCGCCCGGAACCACGCGCGGTGCGAATGTCCGTCCGCTGCAAGATAAAAATCCCCGCCTTTTGAAATGAGTCCCGTTAGACATTGTCTGACTTTTTGGGGTCATTTCAAAAGGCGGGGATTTTACTTTTACACACTCTCGCCAAACGTATCCGGTCGTGCGGGGTCAAACTGCTCGTTTGCCCACATGAGCGTGACAAGGTTTTCCGTTTCGGACAAATTGATAATATTATGCGTATAGCCCGGCAGCATATGGACCGCTTCGATCTTATCGCCGCT
>CANQKG010000026.1 GCA_947624425.1 uncultured Clostridia bacterium
TGGCGGCGGGTGTTTGGCGATGAGGAGGATGCGATCGCCGGTTTCCTTGCCGATTCGGGCGCGCATACCCTCTGCGGCTATGAGGGGGAGACCCTTGCGGCAATGCTTTACCTGCTGCCGGTCACGGTGACGGGAAGCCCAAAACGACGCGGCTATTATCTTTACGCCGCGGCGACCGAGCCTGCTTTCCGAAACGGAGGCAGAATGACAAGTCTTCTTTCTTTTGCGGCGGAATATACCCGCAAAACGGGACGGGACAGCATCTTTTTGCTCCCTGCCGATGAAGGGCTGCGGGACTATTATGCGGCGCGCGGCTATCGGACGGTATCGGGCGTGGAGGAATGTTTCTTTCCTGCCGCTCCTAAAACTTCTCCTTTGCCGCGGTGTGAGGAAGCGGACTTTCTGCGTTTGCGCCGGCACTACCTTGCCGGTTTTCCGGCGGCGTTTTGTCCCGAACAGCCGTTTGATGCGTTTTTCTGCCGCCATATCCGCCATGAGGGCGGGGAGATTTTCCTGCTGCCCCAAAAATCGGCGGACGGCGCTTTACAAAGCTATGCGATTTGTTATACAATGGACAAAGAGGTTTTCGTGGAGGAAACCAGCCTGCCGCCTGCGGCTTATGCCGCCGGCGCCGCGCTGATTTCGGGCAGCCTTGGCGGACTGCCGGTGCGGATCCGCAAAGCGGGAACGCACCCGTTCGGTATGGCGCTTTCCTGTGACGGACGGCAGCTTCCGCCTGTCTATATGAACGGATTGATGGAGTGAAAGGAGCGCTTTTTATGATCGCAATGTTTTTAGTCGAGGGCTTTGAGGAGGTCGAAGCGCTCACGCCGCTCGACTACCTTCGCCGCGCGGGGGAGGAGGTTTTGACCTTCGGGATCGGCGGAAAGCGGATCACCGGCTCCCACGGTATCACGGTGGAAGCGGACCGCACCGAGGATCAGCTCGATCTCTCCGAGCTTTCGATGGTAATTCTGCCGGGCGGTCCGGGTACACACCGGCTGGCGGAATCGGAAACCGTTTCGGCGGCGCTTTCCTATCTGGCGGAGCATGATCTGCCCCTTGCCGCGATTTGCGCCGCACCGTCGGTGCCGGGGGAGCGGGGTATGCTGCGCGGACGCCGCGCCACCTGCTTTCCGGGCTATGAAAAGACCCTCATCGGCGCCGAGGTGGTGGATGAGCCTGCGGTGCGGGACGGCAATATCGTCACGGCACGCGGCGCGGGCGCGGCACAGCAGTTTGCCCTTGCGATCGTTGCACTGCTTCAGGGACAGGAGGCCGCCGATAAGCTGGCTGTACAGGTAAGATGGCGGACTTAACAAAGGACGCGGTCAGGTGGTGGCTGCGCCGTATACTGGGCGCGCTTCCCGAAGCGGAGAAAAAAGAGATGGACGATGCGCTGTTCGGCCTGGTGATCGCCCAGCCGGAATACCGGCAGGCGGATACTCTGCTGTGCTACTGTTCCACGCCGACCGAGCCGGATACCCGCCGTTTAATCCGCCACGCGATAAACGGCGGCAAGCAGGTGGCGCTGCCCCGCTGTACCGAGCAAAAGGGAGAGATGGTGTTTTACCGTATCACCTCCCTTGACGACCTGCAAACGGGGCGGTATTCCCTCTTAGAGCCGGATCCCGCTCGCTGTGAACTTCTTTCGGAGATACCGGAAGACGCCCTTTGCATCGTACCGGGATTGGGCTTTGACCCTGCCGGGTACCGGATCGGGCAGGGCGGCGGATATTATGACCGGTTCCTTTCGGGATATACCGGCGTATCGGCGGGGCTTTGCTATGAGGCCTGTTTGCTGCCGCGGCTGCCGCATGAGCCGCATGACCGTCGGGTAGACGTTCTGCTGACAGAAAAGCGGCGCTTTTCAGCACCGCTTTCCATCTGATCGGCTAAGCTATGTTGGTTCAGCAGCCGCAGCCGTTATTGTTGCAGGAGTTGCCGCAGCCGCAGCATACGACCAATAAAAGGATCAGAATGATGATCCAAGAGCAACCGTTGTTGCACATACAGTTTCACCTCACTTCACCGTTTGTTTATTTTATGCAGAGCAGATTTTATTTGCTACCGGATCAATACCGCTCTTTAAGGAGGATGACCCATGCAGGAAGAAAAGAAGAATCAGGATCAGAATACCCCGATCGAGCCCGGCATGACCTTCCGGTTCACTTCGCCCGATCAGGAGCCCGGCGAAACACCGCCGGAGCCGTTTCTGCCCGATCTGTCCGGATTGGATGAGGATCCGCTTGCCGGTTTGGAGGAAGAGGAGGAAAGACTCCCCAAGCGGAAGAAAAAGCGCCGGATCGGCGGGATCATCTATGTGGTGTGTATTGTGCTGATCTCGGTTTTGCTGGGCGTGGGGATCATCATGGTGGGGAATGATGTGTTCGGCATGTTCAAAGAGGACAAGGTCGTTCAGGTGAATATTCCGGAGGGTGCTTCCACCGCCGACGTTGCCAATATTCTGAAGGGCGGCGGCGTGATCGAGCATCCGTGGCTGTTTCGGCTCACCTCCCGCATCGGCCATCATGACGGCACCTATCAGTGGGGGCTGTTTGAATTGAGTCCCAGAATGCCTTACAGTGAGATTATCTATGCGCTGCAGCAGATCGCACCCGATATCGAAACGGTCACGCTGAATATCAGCGGTTCGATGTCGGTGGTAGAGATCGCCAATATGCTCGAAAGCAATAAGATCTGCTCGGCCGAGGACTTTCTCGGCGCGCTGCAAAGCGAAAGCCACGGCTTCGACTTTGAAGAGGAAATGCTGGTCGACCGGATGAAATTCCAGAAGACCGAGGGGTATATGTATCCGGGGAACTACACCTTTTTTGTCGGTGAAAACGCGGATACCGTGATCGAAAAAATCTATGAGAATTTCGACCAGAATATCTGCAAGGGACTGAAACGGGAACTGGCGGGCAGCAATATGTCGCTGGAGCGAGTGCTGACCATCGCGTCGCTGATCGAGGCGGAAAATGCGGATCCTGCCGAGATGCCCGCCATGGCGTCGGTACTGCTCAACCGGCTCAACAATTCGATGAAATATCCGCGGTTCGAACTGCCCTCCACCCGGAATTATGTGGAGCAGATCATCAAAAGGTATTCGCCGATCGCAAGCGCCGAAATGTGCGACGCCTATAACACCTTTGTCTGCGACGGGCTGCCGATCGGGCCGATCTGCAATCCCGGGCTGGACGCCGTGCGCGCCGTCCTGAACCCGGCCGAAAGCAGCTATTATTTCTACTATGTGGATCCCGCCACCAAGGCAGTACAGTATATGGAAACGCAGGATGAATACGACCGCGCCGCCGCGGCGTCCGATGTTGTATCATAACCTGCCGGAGGTTCTTGCGCCTGCCGGCGACCGGGAGCGGCTGATCGCCGCCGTCACCTTCGGCGCGGACGCGGTTTATCTGGCGGGCAAGCGGTTCGGTATGCGCGCCGCGCCCGCCAATTTCGATGAAAAGGAGCTTGCCTGGGCGGTGTCCTACGCTCACGCACATGGGGTGCGGGTCTACCTCGCCTGCAATACATTGCCCGGACAGAGCGAGATCAAGGAGCTGCCCGCCTTTCTCCAAACGGCGGCAGACTGTAAAGTGGACGCGCTGATTATCAGCGATATCGGCGTATTCTCGCTGGCACGCCGCCTGCTGCCCGATATGGAGCTTCATGTTTCCACACAGGCAGGGGTGGTAAACGCATTGACGGCGCAGACCTTTTTTGAAATGGGTGGTCGTCGGGTCGTGCTGGCGCGGGAACTGTCGCTGGAGGATATTCGGGCGATCCGTCTGGAGACCGATCCGGCATTGGAGCTGGAGGTGTTCGTCCACGGCGCGATGTGTATGTCGGTGTCCGGGCGGTGTTTGATCTCCAACTATCTCACCGGTCGGGACGCCAATCGCGGAAACTGCGCGCAGCCCTGCCGGTGGCGGTACCGTCTGGTGGAGGAAAAGCGCCCGGGCGAGTATTTCCCCATCGTGGAGGACGACGAGGGAAGCTATCTTCTCAACGCCAAAGACCTGTCGCTGCTGCCCTATCTGGATCAGCTTCAGGAGGCCGGCGTGTCCTCCTTCAAAATCGAGGGACGGGCAAAGTCCGCCTATTATGTGTCGGTGATTACAAACGCCTATCGCATGGGGGTCGATCTGCTGCGGGAGCGGCCTTATGCGCCGCCCGAATGGCTGCTGAATGAAGTCAACAAGGTCAGCCACCGCAGATATTCCACCGGCTTTTTGTTCGGAAAGCCGGATCAGTATGATCGGGACGGCGGCTATCTGCGCGGCTATGAGGTGGTCGCGGTGGTGGAGGACTGGGAAAACGGCACGCTTCATTGCACCATGCGAAACCGGTTTGGCCGCGGCGACAGGATAGAGATCGTATCGCCCGGACAGGTGCCGGTGATCCGCCGTGTGGAAGCGCTGTTTGACGAAGCGGGCGAGCCGCTTTCTGAGGTGATCCACCCGATGATGCGGTTTCGGCTGCCCTGCCCGGAGAGATTCCCTGCGGGAACGATTCTGCGGAAAGAAACGGAGTGTGACGGTAATGAGTGAAACCGGTTCTAAATTAAAACGCTATACATTGGGGGAGGAGATCGGCAACTCGGTCACTCACGGGGTCGGTACGCTGCTGGCGATCGCCGGCTGTGTGATCGTTGTGGTCATGGCAGCTATTCACGGCGACCCGTGGGCGGTGGTCAGCGCCGCGATCTATGGCGCTTCTTTGATTATTCTCTACTGTATGTCCACCCTCTACCATGCCTTTACCGGACCCCGCGTCAAGGGCGTGTTCCGGGTACTGGATCACAGCACCATCTTTCTGCTGATTGCCGGCACCTACACGCCGATCACGCTTGTCACCCTGCGCGGACCGCTCGGCTTTACCCTGTTCGGCATTATTTGGGGGATGTGCATCCTCGGCATTGTCCTCAACGCCGTCAGCATCGAGCGGTTCAAAAAATTCTCGATGATCTGCTATCTCGTGACCGGCTGGGCGGTGATCGTGGCGATCCGCCCGATGATCGCACATATGAAACCGGGCGGACTGTGGCTGCTGGTGGCGGGCGGTGTCTGCTATACGGCGGGGATCGTTTTTTATAAGCTGAAGCATAAATTCATGCACGCCGTCTGGCACCTGTTCGTACTGGCGGGGAGTATACTTCATTATTTTTCGATTTTGTTTTATGTGGTGTGACCATGGAAAGTGAAGCATTTTTGAATCTCTACCGCACTTTGGAGGAGCTGCTTGCCGAGAAGTACCGGAACGCCGGCAAGCAGACCGGCAATCCCGTGATGCGGTTCATCGGCGCACCGGAAAGCGCGCCCTTTCGGGACGGGCTCAATGCCTGCCGCGAGGTGCGGAACCTGCTTTCCCATCATCCCGAATGGAACGGGGAGCCGCTGGTCATGCCGAGCGATGCGCTCGGCGCCGAGCTTTCCCGCGTGATCGCCTATCTGCAAAAGCCGCCTTTGGCGCGGGAGTACGCCACCTTGACGCGGGATATCTTGATCGCACATCAGGAGGATCTTGTCCTGCCGCTGATGCGGCGGATGGAGCAGCGGGGCTATTCCCATGTGCCGGTGGCGGAAAACGGGAGAATGATCGGGGTGTTCTCGGTCGGTACGGCGTTTCGGTATCTTCTCCACGGCGGACAGGTGAACGAAAAAACGCCCGTTTCCGCCTTTCGGGAGCTTCTGCCGGTGGAACGGCATACGGGGGAGGGCTATCTCTTTCTGCCGTTTGACGCGACCTGCTGGGAGGTGCGGGAATGCTTTGAAAGGCGCGGCAAGCGGAATCAGCGGCTGGCGGCGGTGTTTTTGACCGAGCATGGCGATCCGCATGAACGGCTGCTCGGTATGCTCACCCCATGGGATGTGCTGGGAGAATAACAAATCCCGCGTGGCGAAAACCGCCACGCTTTCGAGGGACAAACCGGTTTACGTTGAAGCTATTGTCTTTGTCAAAACCTCCCTTGTCAAAGGGAGGGGGACCGCGCAAAGCGCGGTGGTGGGATTCAAAACCGCAGATTGCTTTTTCGACAGACTGAAATCAAAACGGGTGCTTTGAAGAAAGCACCCGTTTTGATTTTATCATCATTCAGTTGCGGAAGCCGCACCAATTTTCCTGAAAATCGGATAACTGCATGGCAAGGGATAAAAGCGGATAAATCAGCAATGTAAATTTGTGACCGCCGCAATGACTGTAGATATCAACCTTTTCCTCCGGTCCCATGTCCACCGTCTGTTTTGCCATCAGCGCGTATTTCACCAGCGCTTCAAAGGCGGCTTTCACATCTTCCTCCTTCATGCCGCATTTCACACTTGCGGAAGCAACGGTATAAGAAATATCTTTGTTTTCAAGCTGATATTTCAATAGACGGCGCACATGCGGATCGGCAAGCGTCTGCAAAAATGCCGCCGCTTCTTCGTTTGTCAGCATCTCGGCAGACTCCGCCGGATCGGCGATATAAGTCAACGCCAGATTACGGTCGGCATACACGCCGCCGCGTGTCATGGAAATAAAGCCGGTATGACTTTTCGGGTTTTCCAAAAGCCGGCGTTTTGTGTGCGCCGTATCGGCGCCGTCATCTTCCCAAGCCCACATGGTTTCCAGTATAGCGTCATATACCGCAAGCGGCGTTTCCTCCATGGATACGGCGGCGCTTTTCTGCCTGCCTTCCAAGGAGAACAATGCGTCGATCGTGACCTCAAAAATGCCTGCCAAAATCGGCAGAAGCATAATATCCGGCGCCGTGACATTGTTCTCCCATTTTGACACCGATTGAGAGGATACGCCGATCAAATTTGCAAGCTCCTCCTGGGTCATTTTTCGCTCTTTCCGCAGCTGTGCGATTTTTTCTCCTACACTTTGCATGGTGCTTTACCCCTTTTCTGATTTGTCCGACCGATCGTACTTTCAGTATAATCCGGCGTTCCGGAAGAATCAAGTTATGATTTGGCGACCGATTTACCCAAACGGATAGCCGGTATCGGCAGTCCTCAGGAAAAACGCCCTACTTTTTTATTGACAAAAACCGGTCAGGTGTGATAAACTTTATTTAGCATTTAGGCTAAATGCTAAATAAATGGGAGGCGTGATGGTTGGCGATACAGAAAACACTGCGGGCGCTGGCGGATCCGGTTCGGCGTGAGATATTGAATCTGCTCAAGCAGGGCAGAATGGCGGCGGGCGAGATCGCGTCGCATTTTACGATCACCGGAGCATCGGTGTCCCGTCATCTGTCTGTTCTCAAAGACGCGGAGCTGATTCGGGATAAAAGGGAGGGTCAGTTCATTTATTATGAGCTGAACGCTTCGATTTTGGAAGAAACGCTGTTATGGCTGACCGAACTGAGAGGAGTTGGAGCGGATGAAAAAGCTGTATTGGATCACGATCATACTCATTCTGCTGACCTTTGCGGTGACGGGGGTGTTCTTTGCATTTCTTCCGAATCTGATCCCCATGCACTATAATTTTCAGGGGATCGTGGATCGGTTCGGAAGCAAATACGAAATGATCGTTCTGCCGATCATCGCTGCGGTATGCACAGTGCCGTTATTGCCGCTGGCAAAGGTTATGGGGAAAAAATACGGTAATGGCACAGAAAAGGCGATTCTAATCACCGCAATCATAACCGCCGTCATTTTTGCTGTGATCCATGTTTGGCTTTTGTGGAAAGCATATACCTACCGCGGGGCAGAGGAGATCACAAGACCGGTTGATTTTTATAAGATCACGGTTATCCTGATGGGTATCATGCTTATTTTCCTTTCCAACCTGATGCCGAAAGCACCGATGAACGCTCTGTTCGGTCTTCGTACACCGTGGAGTACCGAAAACGAACGGGTCTGGCAGAAATGCCAGCGGTTTGGCGGGTACTCCGGTATACTCTGCGGCATACTGGTTTTACTGGCGGGCATTTTTTTCGAGCAGATTACGGCGGAACTGATTCTGCTGGCGCTTCTTTTGGTATGGGTCGTATGTTCGACCGCCGCGTCCTATTTTATCTGTAAAGCGGATAGGAATGACCATACCGGGGAAAAATAACAGTTTCTTTTTATCGGGTTTGTCCTATTTTCCTTTTTAGGAGCATACACTAAAAAGGAATGGAGGGATTGCCTTATGCTGGAGGAGGATTCGGTCGCGGCGAAGGAACGCGGATTACCGGAGGAAAGAGCGGCAGAACAAGATTGGTCGGCGCTTCTGCCTGCCGATACGCCGGAGGATATACCACAGGAGTTGCCGCCGCCTCGATCGGGGAGGTGGACGGTGGTGATGACCCAGCTTGTCTGCGCGGTGCTGATGGCGGCGGTGTCCCTTGTGCTTCCGGTCTTTGCACCGCAGGCGGCGGCGTCGCTGCAAGAGAGTTTCCAAAATGCCTATCGGCAGGAATGGAGCATTCGCGCCCTTTATCATCAGATCGCGTCATATTTTACCGAAAGCGGCGAATCCCCGAAGGATAACGCGGTGCTCACCATGGCGTCGGTGTCGGACACGGGCTGTGTCAATATGGAAAAGCTCAGCGATACGGTGGTCTATTATGGGAGCCTTGCCATGCGCTTTCCGGCGGAGGGACGGCTTTCCTCCGGCTTTGGCGGGCGAACCAGCCCAATCCATGGGGACGGCGAGTATCACAAGGGGCTGGATATCGCGGCGCCTGCCGGTACGCCGATTGCCGCCGCCGCTTCGGGGACGGTGACGACCGCCCGCTGGTCGGACAGCTTCGGCTACTTTGTGGTGATCGACCACGGAAACGGGGTCATCACCCGATACGGGCATTGTGAAAAACTGCTGGTGTCGGCGGGAGATCGGGTCGTGATGGGGGAGCGGATCGCACTGGTCGGCAGTACCGGCGAGGCAACCGGTCCGCACCTTCACTTTGAGATCAGGCAGGACAATGTTCCGTTTGATCCGCGTCAGGTGTTCCCGACCGGCGGCAATGCTTAGTGTGCGCTGCGGCAGGGTGCGGATCACCCTGTCGTTTTGGTTTCTGGCGACCGTCACCCTCTTTCTGCTTCTCGACCGAAGCGGGTACGCCTGCTTTGCACTGCTGGCGGTATTTATCCATGAGGCGGGACACCTGATTGCACTCTGCTGCCTTGGCAAAGCGCCTGCCGCTCTTTGCTTTTCGGCGGAGGGCGTCTGCCTGTTTGAAAATAAAAAGCCGCTCGCTCCGCTTTTTGAGGCGGTCGTCCTGCTGTCCGGCAGCGGGGCGAATTTTTTGTCCGCGCTCTGGCTTTGGTACGGCGTGGGCGGCGAGCGCGCGGTGCATATCGCCGCGCTGCATCTCCTGCTCGGCGTGTTTAATCTCCTGCCTGCCGCCTCGCTCGATGGCGGCAAGCTGCTTTCGCTTTTCCTCTCCCGCTTCCTGCTGCCCGATGCGGTATACCGGATCACAACATTTTTCTCCGCTATTACCGTCCTGCTTCTGCTGACGGGCGGCATTTATCTGACGGTGCGGGCGCATAACCTCTCTCTCCTTTGGACCTGCCTGATCCTCCTTGTCCTCCGGCTCACTGCCAAAATGACGGCGACAGACGATATGGCTTGCAATCCCGGCTCCGATAGGTTATAATGAAAGAAACTGAAGGATTGGAGTGAAGCGTATGTTTGGGGATTTGATGGACAGTATCGGCTTTGTACAGGGTGCCGATCCGGAGCTTGGCGGCGCTATGGCGGCGGAGCTCACAAGGCAGCGGCAGAATCTGGAGCTGATCGCCAGCGAGAATATCGTATCACCGGCGGTGATGGCGGCAATGGGGTCGGTGCTGACCAATAAATATGCCGAGGGCTATCCCGGCAAGCGGTATTACGGCGGCTGTCAGGCGGTCGATGTGGCGGAGGAGATCGCAATCGCGCGCGCCTGCAAGCTGTTTGACTGTGCCTATGCCAATGTACAGCCTCACTCCGGCGCACAGGCGAATACGGCGGTTTATTTTGCCCTGCTTCAGCCGGGCGATACCGTACTCGGTATGAGCCTTGATAACGGCGGACATCTGACCCACGGCTCGCCGGTCAATATTTCGGGGAAATATTATCACTTTGTTTCGTACGGCTTGACCGACGACGGCGTGATCGACTATGACGCGGTGGAAGCACTGGCACGGGAACATCACCCCAAGCTGATCGTGGCGGGCGCGTCCGCCTATCCACGGAAGATCGACTTTGCAAGGTTTTCCGAGATCGCAAAATCGGTTGGCGCCTATCTGATGGTGGATATGGCGCATATCGCCGGACTGGTCGCCGCAGGGGTGCATCAGTCCCCGATCCCCTATGCGGATGTGGTGACCACTACCACCCATAAAACGCTGCGCGGACCGCGGGGCGGTATGATCCTCTGCCGTGATGCGGAGTTCGGCAAGCAGTTCAACAAGGCGATCTTCCCCGGTATTCAGGGCGGCCCGCTGATGCATGTCATCGCGGCGAAAGCGGTTTGCTTCGGCGAAGCGCTCAAGCCCGATTTTGCCGCATACGGCAAACAGGTGGTCGAAAACGCGGCGGCATTGGCAGAGGGTCTTGTCAAGCGCGGCTTTGCGCTGGTTTCGGGCGGCACGGACAATCACCTGATGCTGGTGGACACCCGCAATTTTGACCTGACCGGCAAGGAACTGGAGCGCCGCTTAGACGAGGTACATATCACTGTCAATAAGAACGCGATCCCGAACGACCCGCAAAGTCCCTTTGTCACCAGCGGGATTCGGGTCGGCACACCGGCAGTCACCACGCGCGGACTGAAACCGGAGGATATGGACGTGATCGCCGAGTGCATCTACCTGACCGCTGCCGATTTTGAAAACAGCAGGGAAAAGATTTGTAATAAGGTGGAAACGCTCTGTAAAAAGTACCCGCTTTACGCATAACGGAGGGGTTATCATTGGATAAAAAGGCATTGCAGAAGCTGTCCTATGGCGTTTATGTGGTTTCCGCCATGGACGGCGACCGTCCGACCGGCTGTATCGTCAATACGGTGATGCAGATCACCTCGTCTCCTGCGACCGTGGCGGTGAGCGTCCATCATGACAATTATACCCATGATTGTATCGTCAAAAGCGGACGGTTCGCCGTGTCTATTCTGTCACAGGACAGCGATCCGGCTGTCATTGCGGCATTCGGCTTCCGTTCGGGAAGGGATACCGATAAGTTTACGATGGTGGAGCAGGCAGACTTTGGCGGTATGCCGGTCATAGCGGATGCGGTCGGCTATCTCACCTGCCGGGTGATCGGCAAACTGGAAACCGATACCCATACCGTGTTTTTGGGGGAGGTGGAGGACGCCGGTATGGCGTCAGCCGCCCAACCGATGACTTATGCCTACTATCATGAGGTCGTCAAGGGCAAAAGCCCCAAAAACGCGCCGACCTATCAGGAGGAAACACCGCCAAAGCAGGACAAGCCGGTTTATGTCTGCTCGGTCTGCGGTCATGTTTACGACGGGGATATCCCGTTCGAGGAATTACCGGAGGACTGGGTCTGTCCGGTCTGTAAACAGCCCAAATCGGTATTCCAAAAAAGATAACAAAAGCGCTTCGACGGAAAACCCGTCGAAGCGCTTTTGTTCGAGAAATCATGCCCTTTCATTTCCTCAGATTAGAATTTAAAACACCACAGTCAAAAAAAGCGGCACTATCAAAAAGTATACTTTTTGACATTAGCCGAAACGGAAAGGAAGGATCATGATGAAACAAATGCTCAAACGGACGGGCGCATTGCTCCTCTCGCTCTGCCTGACCCTCTCGGTCTGGGGCGTCCTCACCCCACTTCCCACTGCCGCCGCGACTTCGGGGGATTACGGATATTCGGTCAACAGTGATGGCACTGCCACCATCACCGAATATTTAGGCCCCGGCGGAGAAGTCACCATTCCCGGCACACTGGACGGTCATACTGTGACTGAGATTGCTTATGATGCCTTTTACAACTGCACCGAGATTACCACTATTGTTATTCCAAGCAGTGTGACTATTATTGACTCTGCTTGGTACGGCGGTACTGCTTTTTTCGG